>JAYTWP010000207.1:0-9620 GCA_043743395.1 Actinomycetota bacterium
CTCGAACACGATCGGTTGACCGGGCGCGGTTACCACCGCGTGCGTCGTGTGGCGCGCACACTTGCCGATCTCGATCAGGTCGCCGACGAGATTGTGCGCGAACAGCACGTGGTGATGGCACTGCAATTCCGTGTACGCCTGTCACCACTGCTGCGCGGGAGGGCAGCATGACCGGGCTCGCGGATGAGGCTTACGCAGCAGCTCTCGCCGGCCTCGAGCGGATGACACTGCACCGCCTCAACATTCTCCTCACCCATCTTTCGCCTCCTGAAGCATTCGCTGTTGCTGCGGGTCACGCGCAGCCAACGGGGCTCGTTGCACAACTTCTCGATGTCGAAGGGCTGTGCGCTGCTTGGCGAAGCAGTGCCGCAAGCCGACCTCCAGCGCTGGTTTGGGAACAGTGTTGCGAGCACTCGATTCACGTCCTGATACGTGGTCGCGCTGGTTACCCCGCCCCCTTGCTCGAAGACCCGGCGCCTGCGCCTGTGCTGTTCGTTCGTGGCGATCTGTGCTCCATCGGTGGTCGGCGCGTTGGCGTCGTCGGCACTCGCAACGCAACCGGTTCTGGTAGAGACACCGCTACCACGCTCGGTCGCGACCTCGCCGCCGCAGGTGTGCACGTGGTGTCGGGGCTCGCTCGGGGAATCGATGGCTGCGCACATCGTGGCGCCTTGTCCGTCGAAACCGGCGCTGCGCCGGTCGCAGTGGTTGCCTCAGGTCTCGACGTGATCTACCCCCGGGAACATGCGACGTTGTGGCATCAGGTCGCCGAGCGAGGCGCGCTCGTGTCCGAAGCGCCGCCGGGCACACCTCCCGAGGCGTATCGCTTCCCCCTCCGAAATCGCATCATTGCCGCACTGAGCGAGGTTCTCGTCGTGGTTGAATCGAGGGTCAGCGGCGGATCGCTGATCACTGTCAATGAGGCTCGCGAGCGTGGTGTGCTTGTGATGGCTGTTCCCGGAGCACTGCGAAACAGGGCGGCCGAGGGTACGAACGCACTTGTTCGAGACGGTTGCCCGGTCGTGCTCGACGTTCAGGACGTACTCGTCGGCTTGGGGCTCGATTCGCGCCGAGCAGGCGGTGTTGCCTACGACCCGAGACCACGCCCCAGCACGACCGACGCCGAACTGCTCGCTGTGCTCAGCGAACCTCGCACACTCGATCAGCTCATGCTGCTCGGCGATCAGACACTCGTCGAGGTGGCAATGTCGCTCGCTCGACTCGAGTCCAACGGTTGGGTGCAGCAGGTAAATGGTTGGTTCGAGCGAGCCAGAGACTCCTGCGTCGGCGGGTAGGGGTCACGCACAATGGCCCCTCAAACCGAATACCCTACGTTTCCATGGGCGGACGAACCATTACCTCCGACACCGTCGGCCGAAGCCCTGTGGGTCGCGTTTGGCGCACCGACGAATTCGCCGCGTCGCTCACTTCGTCGTCATCCAACACCGTCACTGCGTACCTCGGCGACATCGCGGGTTTCGTCGATTGGGTCGAACGGCTCGACATCGCAGCACCCGACGCCGTCGATCGTCTCGTTCTGCGCCGGTACGTCGCATACCTCGCCACGCGACAGTTCGCGCGCCGCAGTGTTGCTCGCAAGGTTGCTGGCTTGCGCCGTTACTTCCAGTGGTTGCGGCGCAGCGGCTACATCCCCGTGGATCCAGCAGTCACCCTGCATGCTCCCGCCGGCGACGGTCGGCTACCCAAGGTCCTGTCTCACGCCAACATCGGCGTGCTCCTCGATGCCGTCGCCGTCGATGACGAACCGGTGTGGCGTCGACGCCGGGACGACGCGGTCCTCGAACTGCTCTACGGCAGCGGCATTCGCGTCAGCGAACTGTGCGGTCTTGACATCGATGCCATCGATCTCACCTCCGGCGCCGTGTCGGTCTGGGGCAAAGGCAACAAGGAACGGCGAGTGCCGTTGTCCCAGCCGTCGGCGGATGCTGTTGTGCAGTGGCTGCAGATTCGTTCGGACGTGCTCCCCGCCGATGCCGGTGCCGCATTGTTCGGGAACGAACGCGGCAAGCGACTCACGCCACGCGACGTGCGCCGCGTCGTCGATCGCCGCTCGCCGGTGCCGACTCATCCGCACGCGTTGCGGCATAGCTTTGCAACACACTTGCTGGATGGCGGTGCCGATTTGCGTGCAGTTCAAGAACTGTTGGGGCATAGTGATGTTGCTACAACCCAGCGATATACCCACGTCAGCAAGGAGCGGCTCCGCGTCGTGTACTCACAAACGCATCCGAGGGCCTGAGACCATGAGGGAAAGCGTGGGGAGGGCGTCGGGAGACGAAGAACTGATGGGTTGGTGGGATCGCTGGCTCGACCAGCGCGATGCCAAGGCGCGCGAGCGCTTGATCGTGCATTATTCGCCCTTGGTCAAGTTCGTCGCCGGTCGTGTTGGCGCGGGTCTTCCCAGCAGCGTCGATGCAGGTGACCTCGTGAGTGCAGGCGTGTTTGGGCTGATCGACGCCGTCGAGCGGTTCGATTCGGACCGTGGCGTGAAGTTCGAGACCTTCGCGGTGCCACGCATCCGCGGAGCAATTTTCGATGGACTGCGCTCGCTCGACTGGGTTCCACGTTCGGTTCGCAGCCGGGCGCGCGAGGTGGAGACTGCCTTCCATGATCTCGAGGCAAAGCTCGGCCGAAGCCCCAACGACGAGGAACTGTCAACGCACCTTGGCATTTCGAGCACCGAGTTCCGGCGCTGGTTGGCGGCGATCGCGTCGACCACCGTGGGCCCACTCGACAGAGCGCTCGTCGTCGGCGCCGAACCCCGTTCACTACGCGGCGAGACACCCGATAGTCCCTCCGGCGCCTACGAAGAGGGAGAAGTCCGTCAGGCCGTGCGTGTCGAAGTTCGCAAGCTGCCCGAACGTGAACGCTTGGTGCTGTCGCTGTACTACGACGAGGGTCTCACCTTGGCCGAAATAGGGGTGGTACTTGGGGTCACCGAAAGTCGTGTGTCGCAGATTCATACCAAGTCGGTGCTCCATCTGCGTTCGCGTATGGCCTCGAGCGGCATGAGCTAGACGAGTAATCTCCACGATCTGATTCGCGGCATACCGCGAACTCGCACTCGTTCCGAGTGCCATCGCGGCACGGCTGCCAGGACCATTCGACCCCAGGTCATCGCCGCGCCGGAGGTTCTTCATGATCGTGCCCAGATTGCTCGTTGCCGTGTTGATGGCATTCACCCCCGGGCGGGCCACCGACGAATGCCTCATCCCACCGGTTGTGGCGCCCGTGGTTGTCCCGTTCCGGGCACCGTCTTGTCCGTACTGCGCTGGACAGCGAGGAATCGAATACCAGGTTGGGGCCGCGGTGCCCGTACACGCCGTCGCCAGCGGCCGAGTCGTCTTCAGCGGCGTGGTTGTGGGGATCCGTTACGTCGTCATCGAGCATCTCAATGGCGTGCTTGCCACCTACGGCATGCTCGTCGACGTTACGGTGCACCGCGACGTGGTGGTCCGTTCGGGGCAACTCGTGGGCCATGCGTCCACGCGGCTGTACTTTGGCGTTCGGCGCGCGGGAGAATACGTCGATCCGCTGTCGCTCTTTGATCCGGCTCGACTTCGGCCGCGCTTGGTCCCACTCGACGACGCGCCGGCGCGAGCAGCACGTCGACATGTCCCAGCCTGCACATTTGTTGCTGAAACACGCGCAAATCGCCGGTAGCATTCCGTTCGGCTTGTGATCCGCATGGGCCGTGCAACATCATCAGCATCTCGCCCACACTGCGGTCGCTTCGGCGCCGTGCGAGTTGCCCGTCAACCGCAGTAGAGGAGAATATCATGGCAGTCGTTACTACGCGCCAAATGCTGGAAGCCGGAGTCCATTTCGGTCATCAGACCCGTCGGTGGAACCCGAAGATGAAGCGATTCATCTTCGGTGAGCGCAACGGCATCTACATCATCGATCTCGAGCAGACGCTGCAGCGTGCCGAGGTTGCGTACAACTTCGTGCGTGAACTCTCCGCAAAGGGCGGCACCGTGTTGTTCATCGGCACGAAGAAGCAGGCGCAAGATCCAGTGCGCAGCTACGCGGAAAAGAGCGGCATGCCCTACATCAACGAGCGCTGGCTCGGTGGCATGCTCACCAACTTCGAGACCATCTCCAAGCGTGTTGCCAAGATGCAGGAATACGAGCGCATGAAGATCTCTGGCGAGTTCGATGCAATGCCGAAGAAGGAAGCCTTGTTGCTCAGCCGTGAGCTGGAGAAATTGCAGAAGAACCTCGGCGGTATCCGACACTTGTCGCAGCGGCCCGATGCGGTGTTCATCCTCGACACGAAGAAAGAGCACATCGCCGTCACCGAGGCCAACAAGTTGAAGATCCCGGTGATTGCCGTCGTTGACACCAACGTCGACCCCGACATCATCCAGTTCCCCATCCCCGGAAACGACGACGCCATTCGTGCCAATGCGCTCATGTGCCGTGTCATCGCCGAAGCGGTCGAAGAGGGCCGGTACATGTCGTCGAAGCGCAACCCGCAGGCAGCGCCGAAGCGCACTGCGGAGCAGGATGCAGAGTTTGCAGTCGCCCAAGCCGATGCGCGCAAGCAAGCCGCCGCCGCGCAGGCCGACCGTGAAGCTCGTCTCGCTGCCACCAAGGAACCCGAAGCAGTGTCGGAGGCACCCGAAGCAGTGTCAGAGGCACCCGAAGCAGTGTCGGAGGCACCCGAGGCGCCCGCCGCAACAACGCCTGTTGAAGAAGTTCCCGCCGAAGCGTCCGCTCAGGTTGCAGCGGACGCCCCCGCCGAAACCACGGAAGGCTGAATCATGGCCGTCAATGCCAAGGACGTACAAGCACTGCGCCAAACCACAGGTGCAGGCATGATGGACTGCAAGAAGGCGCTCGAGGAATCGGGCGGCGACGTCGAGGCGGCCAAGCAGTGGCTCCGCGAAAAGGGCCTGGCTGCATCAGCCAAGCGTGACGACCGCGAGAATACCCAGGGCCTCGTCGCCCTCCTCGTCGAGGGCAACGTCGGTGGCATCGTCAAGCTCAAGTGCGAGACGGACTTCGTCGCCGCGAGCGAGCAGTTCAAGACCGAGGCCAACGCGCTTGTTGCGCTCGTCGTCGCCAAAGGCTCTGCAGCGGTGGGCGAGCGCTCGACCATCCTCGACGATCTGCGCATCACGCTGAAAGAAAAGATCGAACTCGGCGACGTTGTACGCATCGAGGCGGCACCGGGCAACACCGTTGATTCATACGTGCACCTGCAAGGCGGCCGCGGGGTCAACGCCGTGCTGGTCGAAATGTCCGGGGCCAGCCCAGAGTTGGCTCATGACGTTGCGGTCCACATCGCGTTTGCGCGGCCCAAGTATCTCAAGCGCGAGGACGTGCCTGCCGACGTTATCGCTCACGAACGAGCAACGCTCGAGACCATCACGCGCAACGAAGGTAAGCCTGAGGCCGCGATAGTCAAGGTCGTCGAGGGCCGCATCGGCGGATTCTTCAAGGACGTCTGCTTGCTCGATCAGCCCTACGCAAAGGACGACAAGATGTCCATTGCTCAGCTGATCGGATCGGCCTCGGTCGTCACGTTCGCTCAAGTCGAGATCGGCTGATCCAGCGTGGCCTCGCCCCGCTGGAAGCGCATCGTCTTCAAGCCATCGGGCGAGGCCTTGGCTGGGCCAAGCGGATCGGGTCTCGATGGCGCGACCCTGGCGCACACCGCACTCGAGATCCTCGATGTACGTGAGAACCTCGGCGTCGACGTAGCCGTCGTCGTCGGTGGCGGCAACTTTTGGCGAGGTCGCACCGGTGCGATGACGGGCATGGACGCCACGCAGTCGGATCACATCGGCATGCTTGGCACCGTCATGAATGCCCTCGCCCTCCAGGATGCACTCGAGCGCGCAGGGCAACCAACCCGAGTGCAGTCGGCGATCGAGATGCCACGGATCGCAGAGCCCTACATCCGCCGACGCGCGATGCGACACCTCGAAAAAGGGCGAGTTGTCATCTTCGCCGCCGGCACGGGTAATCCGTTCTTCACCACCGACACTGCTGCTGCCTTGCGGGCCGCGGAGATCGACGCAGACGCATTGCTGAAGGGCACGCATTCTGGTGTCGATGGCGTGTATTCGGCAGACCCTCGCACGGATCCCTCGGCAACGAAGTACGACGAAATCAGTTACATGGACGTGATGAACAAGGACCTCAAGGTCATGGACTCCACTGCCATTGCGTTCTGTCGTGACAACAAGCTTCCGATTGTGGTGTTCGACATGTCAGCACACGGCGCGTTGCGCGCCATTCTCGAGGGCAAGCGCGTCGGCACCATTGTTCGAGACGGCTGAGACACAATCGCGCGCAAACGCACTGTGCGCACTCTGGGTGCTGGCACCTCTGTACGCTAGTCACCGTGATCGAAGAGACCATTCTTGAGGCCATCGAAAAGATGGATAAGGCCGTTGAGCACGTACAGTCCCAATTCACCACTGTGCGTACGGGCAGGGCAACGCCCGCTCTGGTCGAGCGCATCATGGTTGACTACTACGGTTCTACTGTGCCGCTGCAGCAACTCGCTGGGTTCCAAGTTCCCGAGGCACGCCAACTGATTGTGAAGCCTCATGATCGAGCCACCTTGGTCGCGATCGAGAAGGCCATCCGCGAGAGCGATCTCGGCATTTCGCCGTCGAACGACGGCGTTGTCATCCGGCTCAACATTCCAGCGCTCACCGAGCAGCGCCGCAAGGAGTACGTGAAGATCGTCAAAACCCTCGCCGAGGACGGACGAATCGCGGTTCGCAACCTGCGAAGAGATGCGCGTAAGCATCTCGAAGCGGCCGAGAAGGCCAGCATGATCTCTGCCGACGAACTCGAACGCGCCGAGAAGGAAATGGAAAAGATCACCCACGAGCACGTCGACCAAATCGACAAGGCGTTCGCGCGCAAAGAGCAGGAACTGCTCGAGGTATGAACCCCAGAGCAGTCCGCCGAGCTATGAACGGAGAAGTGCAATGAGCGACGACGTATGGCGCAACAGAGCGCGTGACGAGGAAGACTTCGGCCCACCGCTGTTCGGGGACGACTCCGACGCCGACGCGCAAGATCGCCAACGCGCGCTCAAGCGAGAAGCGCCGCCTGCGAAACCAATCGTGTTCGATGACAGTTCGGGTTCGCTGCCTCATTGGACCGAGCCGCCAACGGGGGAGATCCCCCGCTCTCGTCGCACTGCTGGTGACGACACTCGTGATCCAACAGATGACCTCGATGTGTGGTCGTCGTTCTCCGGTCAGGCTCCCGTGTGGCGCGACGATGCTGGCTCGGGTGCCGATTCCGATAATGCCGACTTTTCCGGCGATATCTCGCGGCCGACCTCGGTGATCGATCCTTCGGGTGGTGAGGCGCAGTACTTCGATGTCACCGATGCCGATACCAGTGGTGCTGTTGCGCGTCGCGGTGCCGGTCGAATCACCATCGGCACCGATCCCACGGGCGAGGGTATGGGCCGTCCCACCCCGCTCAAGGGTAAGGCGCGGACCTCTCGCGAAGAGCAGGCGCGTGCTGCGCGCAGCGCGCGGCCGACGGGCAGCGTGCGCGCGACCCCTTCGCAACCATCGTCGAAATCGACGGCCGGCGTCAGCGGCCGCGATATGCCAACAGCGATTGCGGTTGGAGCGCTGATGGCCGCAGTGTTCGTCGGAGCCATCATCTGGAAGCAGCAAGCAGTGTTGGCCATCGTGGTCGTTGTGGTTGGCCTCGCAGCCGTGGAGTACTTCGAGAAGGTCACCGAGAAGGGGTATCAGCCGGCGAGTGTCGTTGGCATTGTTGCGTGCGTGGGATCGCCACTCGCTGCCTACTGGGTGGGTGAGCGAGCCGTGCCACTGGTGATCGCGTTTGCGTTCTTTGCGGGCTGCATCAGCTTCATCGGCGCCCAGAACCTGAACGCGAGCCCCATGCCGAACATGGCAATCACCACCCTTGGGGTGACCTGGATCGGTTTGGCCGGCGCCTACGGCGGGTTGATCCTGAACCCCCAAGTGTCGGGCATCGTGCCCAAGCACCTCGGCACCGACACGCTGCTGCTGCTCGCCATTGGCGTCGTCGTCAATGACATCGGCGCTCTCTTTGTCGGCTCGGCAGCGGGGCGCACGCCGCTGCGCGGGTGGATCAGCCCCAACAAATCGGTCGAGGGTTTCATTGGCGGCGCGCTACTCACCATTGTCACGATGGTGGTCATCGGTATCGTCAACCGTAGCGATAGCTGGAGCAACCCGAACTTGGTTCTGCTCGGCGTTGTGATCGCGATCATGGCCCCTCTTGGCGATCTCACCGAGAGCATGTTCAAGCGAAATCTCGATGTCAAAGACTTCGGCAGCATCGTCAAGGGTCACGGCGGAGTACTCGATCGGTTCGACGGATTTTTCTTTGCCCTGCCAGCGGTGTACTACCTGATGTTGGTCCTCGAGCCGTGGGTCAGCGCCGTTGCGAAGTGATGATCACGCCGTGTTGATCATCAACTGACGAGCGTTCGGCTCATTTCGCTGCCAGAATTGTGGTTGATGAGCGCGATCCGGGTTGCCATTGCCGGCTCGTCCGGTTCGATCGGCACGCAGACTCTCGAGGTCATTCGCGCTGAGGCAGGCCGGTATGAGGTCGTCGGCCTCGGTGTGGGTTCGTCGATCGATGCACTCATTGCTCAGGCGCACGAATTTCGACCCAAAGTTGTTGCCGTTGCCGATCCCGCCCGCCGTGGCGAGGTTGCCCGAGAACTGCCCTTTGCCGAGGTTGTTGGTGACTTGTCTGCGTTGGCCGACGACGCCGACGTCGTGGTCAACGCAGTTGTTGGCTTTGCGGGTCTACCGGTCACGGTTGCCACGCTGCAAAGGGGTAAACGACTGGCCCTCGCGAACAAAGAGAGCCTCATCGCGGCGGGGCCAGTTGTGCAGCCGCTTCGCCATACGCCGGGCGCCGAATTGATTCCGGTCGATTCGGAACACTGCGCCATTCATCAGTGCCTGCGCGCGAGCGTCAGAACCGATGCTGAGGTTTCGCGCATCGTGCTGACCGCGAGTGGTGGACCGTTCCGCGGCCGCACGAGCCAAGAGCTTGCTGACGTTGGGGTCGATCAGGCGTTGGCGCACCCCACGTGGAAGATGGGGCCGAAGATCACGATCGACTCGTCCACCCTGATGAACAAGGGTCTCGAAGTGATCGAGGCACACGAGCTGTTCGGCACTGCATTTGACGCCATCGAGGTCGTGGTTCATCCGCAGTCCATCATCCACTCAATGGTCGAATTCACCGACGGGGCAACGATTGCGCAGCTGAGCATGCCCGACATGCGCCTTCCAATTGGCTACGCGTTGGCGTACCCACATCGAATAGCTACACCGTTCGGTCGTATCGATTGGACGACATTGAGCCGACTCGATTTTGAGGCACCAGACACCGCAACCTTTCGGTGTCTGGCGCTGGCGTACGCGGCAGGCAGGGTGGGTGGCACTGCACCTGCATGGCTCAGTGCGGCCAACGAGGAAGCCGTCGACGCATTCCTGGCGGGCCGCATACGGTGGAGTCAGATCGCCGATATCTGCGACGCTGTGCTGCAGCAGCACCACGAAACAACCGATATAAACACTATGACTGTCGACGACATCGTG
>JAYTWP010000208.1:0-16107 GCA_043743395.1 Actinomycetota bacterium
TACCACTCGGCGTTGATTGTCCACGTGCCCGATGGTCGCTATGTGATCGAACAGGCACCCGTTCCCGATCTCCACGGTGAACAACGAGGTGTCGTCGCACAAGGCGCAGTGGGAACACAACGAGCCGGTCGATTTCGGATTTTCCGCTACGAGATCCGGCGTTGGCAAGACGGCGAGATACCCGATCTTCACGCGGCGATCGGGGGTCCCCTGCGACTGTCCGACGATCCGGCCGAAGCACGACGAATCCTCGATCTCTTGCCAGCCATTCCCACTCCGGTATGGGGCCGTGACGAGTTCCAAACCGGTGAGATGTGGAACTCCAACTCCGTCGTCTCTTGGGTGCTCGCACGCAGCGGAGTCGACCTGGCAACGGTTCACCCACCAGACGGCGGTCGTGCGCCGGGATGGAACGCGGGCCTGGTGGTCGCCGCTCGTGATGTACCCGGCGGGTGACATTGACGCGCGCTATCCGTCGATATCGCGCTGGACTTGCACGCACGAGCGGGCATTGTGCGCGCGTGATGCGAGTGAGCCGGCTGCGTGGCGAGGACGTTTCTCTGGTCGCCGCAATCGACCGATCTGAGCACGTAGATCTTGCGTACCGTGTGGCCGACGGTCAACTGCGGCAAGTTCCCGCGATGATGACCGAAGTTCCGGCGTGGGACGAGACTGGTTCAGGCCCGCACAGCGTCGCCGCCGAGATTGAGTTCTGCAGATCGGTTGTCGCCCGCGGTGGCGTTGTCCTGGGAATGTCCGACGCACAGACGACTGTCGGCCTCGCGATAGTTCAGCCTGCGTTTGAGCCAAAACTTGCATGGCTGGCGGTCCTGTACGTCTCGCGTCCCTACCGCAGAAGTGGAGTGGCACAGTCTCTCTGGAACGCAGCGGTCGACGTTGCTGTTGCGGGCGGCGCAGAATCGATCTACACGCCATTTCACTCACCTTGCGGGCGTACACGCCACGTGATTTCTCACGAGGTCAACGCTGATGCGGCCGCAAGGCCCGACAGCACTGCTCCCTCGATGCGCGGACCACAGAACGCGTCACCTGCCAGAGCAAGCGGTCCTGCTGCCTCGGCGGCGACCCAACATTTTTCGGGCCACACGCTTCGGGGCGTGGCGAAGCGCCACTTCTTCAGTTGTCGTTCAACGATGGTTGCCCCACCGATGAACGGCGCCGCGGCGATTGTCAGTTCGTCGAGAAGCTCCACATTGGAAGCCTTCCAGTGCGCATCGGACCACTCCGCCGACGCATGCACCGTGAGCGCGGGAGCGTCGCTAATACCCTTGCGCTGATTGTCCGAGACAAAGCTCAAGGTGTCTGTCGGATGGTTCATCCCACCCGGCTCGGCGACGTTCGAGGGACCGTCGAGCGTGACGAGGAGCGCGATCGTCTTGTCGTAGTCGACTCGGATGAGTTCCTCCGCGAGAGCGACCTCGGCTGTCACCAACAACGAGTACGACTGAGGCAGTGGGCACGTCACAACAAGCGCGTCGGCAGGTACCGACTGCGCGTCGTCAAGCACGACATTCCATGCCGCGCCCCCAGCACCTGAACCGGGACGGATCGCGAACACCATCGCGCTGCAATGGACATCGAGACCGACTGCGAGCGCCTTGGCCCATGCGTTCATCCCACCGCGGACCGCGTAGCGCGGATAGCCATCGCCCTCGGCTGAGAACCCGCGACACCATTCGTAGACGAGGCCGGATTCGAGGTGCGGCTGGAGGAGGGAGGCGAACTCGTCGGTTCGTACCGTGAAGAACTGGGCGCCATGATCGAGCCGCGCCGAGCCGATTCGGCGCGTCGCCAACCGCCCGCCCGGCGAGCGGCCTTTGTCGAGCAGTATCACCTCATGTCCGTCGTGGATGAGCTGGCGAGCTGCCGAGAGGCCTGCTAACCCGGCACCGACGACGACTACTCGCATGGGTTGCTACGAAGCGATAGCGGAGCTGGAAGCGACCGTCGCCGCGGCTTCTTCGGCTTTGACGCATCGATCGAGAAAGTCCATGAAGAGCCGATTGAACGTGCTCGCGTGCTCGAACATCAGGCCATGTGCTGCGCCGGAAATAACGGCGAGTTCGGCACTCGGAATGCGCTCGGCCAGCTCTTCAGAATCGCCACGCGGGGTCAAGATGTCCTGATTACCCACCAGCACCAGAGTCGGCATGGTGAGCGTGCTCAGGTCTGTAGCAGCGGATTCATCGGCGGCCAGAATCGCGCGTACCTGTGCAACGAACGCGTGTGTCGGACGACCGAACGCCATCGGCCCCAGCCAGCCAAGCATCGGCCACGCCCGACGAAACGAACGGGGGCCGATCACCCATCGCGCGGCCTCGTTGGCCATGGCACCCATGCCGCGTTCGTTTGCTGCAGATGCCCAACTGCTGAGCAGTTCGCGGCGCCACGGGTGATTCCGACAGGCCGTGCAGGCAAGGGTGAGCGAGCGGACACGCTCGGGGTATTTGAGTGCGATGATCTGACTGATCGCGCCACCCATCGACGCACCGATCAGATGCGCCGACTCGTGGCCGGCGTGATCGAGCACCGTCATCGCGTCGTCGGCCATCTGTTCCAGTGAATACACACCGAACGGCTTGTCACTACGCCCCGCGCCCCTGTTATCGAGTGCGATCGTGCGATATCGCGACGCCAACGCCAGCCGCTGCAAGTCCCAGCCGTGTTTGTCCGCGCCGAGGCCCTGCACCATCAGAATAGGCGGACCGTTACGACGACCAATTGCTTCGTAGTGCAGCCGAATACCGTCGCTTGCGCGCGTATAGGTCATTGGTTAACCCTCACCCAACCATCCGAAACCGGGCACCCCGGTACGTGCCCCGCCCATTTCGTCGAGCAGATCTTGCAGACGACGTTGGGCGTGTTCGGCCAATTCGACTTCGGCCAGCGGACCGCGCCGCTTCTTTGGCGAACGCAATGCTGCCGCGACTTCGACCCGTGCTTGGCGGCTGACCATCGTGCTCAGCGTCGCGGCAACATGAACGGGAACGTGCTCACGCACAGCGGCGGCAACGAGCTTGTGATCAACAACGCCCGCGTACCGCGGCTTCGCCGAGCCCTGCGCTCCGAGAATCACCAGTTCTCCGGCACGCAACGCGCCGGCAATTTCATCGGTCAGCGCGAGCAGCCCACCCACCCGGCGCAGGAACGGGCCGAACGGTACGGAATCGGGTCGTCCAACGAAACGAACGGGGCGATCGAGTTCCTCGCTGAGCGCCAACGCTGTGGAAATCGGGGTCAGCGCGTAACGGCGTGTGTTGATGACGATGAGCGCGCCGCCACGCGGCAGATGCTGCGCGCCGCCGATGCTGACGTCCCACCTCAGATGAGTGAGCGGTGAGAGCGCCTCGATCAGACGAGCATCGCGACCCCATTGATCTACTGTCGGACGTGGCCACACCACGGCGACGGGCCGGGTCGCGAGACGCAATACCTGACCGAGCGGGGACCGACCATTCGTGACGTCCATGGCATCGGCGGCATCACTGGCGATGCTGTCGACCGCGTCGCTCTTATTGGACTGCATCTGAATCACATCGGCGACTTTGGACGTCATGACGCAACTTCCCGCGACCATGCGCCCGGAACCGCTGGCGCGACATGAACCACCGACGGCCACTCGTACAGCCGATCGATGACTTCGGGCGTGGAGTGGGCTGGCACTATCCCGAGCAGTTCCTCTGCGCGGCCACCATCGACCAAGCAGCCGCGGTGCAACAGTTCGATGACGTGGTCGGGCACGGGAGCTCCGAGAAAGTGACTGAGCCTGCGCGCCATGGCCCATTCGGGACCAACGAGAGCAAGTGGCAGCCGGCGGCCGCGCACAATTGCCTGCCAAGCGGTGATTGCGCCAGGAGCGACCACATTGACCGGTTCGGCCAAACCCACACGAGCGGCTGCCACCAGCGCACGCGCAGCATCGGTGTCGCGGACCACCGCAAACGGCGGATCCGCCAACGCACTGAACGGCACGATCGGGAGACGAAGGAGACGGCCGAGGGGGCTCGGTACGTGAGGCCCGAGCACGGGGGCGAGGCGCAACGCGCCAATGGTGACACCCGCGCGGCGGCCGACCTCGTTCGCGGTGGCCTCGAGCTGTGCTGCCATCCGCCCGAACTCTGTTGTCGGGTTGATCGGCGCCGACTCATCGGGGCGGGTCAATGAACCACGTGCACGGCCGTACACCGACGCAGCACTGCGTAACACGATGTGCTCGATCGCCGGGCACTCGGCTGCTGCGCCCAAGAACGACACGGCCGCCTCTTGTGTGAAGGTCTTCGCGTGGGCCGTATTGGCACGCGCATCCGGTTCCCAGACGGCGATGTGGATCAGCACGTGGGGGTTGAATCGGGTGACGACATCGACCACCTGGTTACGTCGGTGCGCCTCAATTCGATGAAAGACCGCCTTACGCAAACGGCGGCGCGGCGGATCGACATCGATGCCCTCGAGGGCCCCCACCCACGGCTCGGCTTCAAGCATGGTGGCAACGAGCGAACCGAGTTCACTCCCCATTCCGCTGACAAGAACGCGTCGCCCTTTCATTACTGCAAAGGCTACAGCGATGCGTGCCATGGAACGGGTCCGTACGGGCTCCGCCTCGGCTGCTCAAGACCAGCGACCCACGTGCCGATACCACTACGCAGCGGGAAGGAGGCGACCTTGGCGGTCGTTGGGACAAGCTCATCAATATATGACGCGCAAGGTGGGCCGTCCGTCAACCCCGCACGCCGGCGCAGGGTTGGGATGACGTGCGCCGCCATTGTCGTGGTATCAGTCCTCAGTGTCGTCAACGGTTTGAGTTCGTCGGTCGACGCAGGCAACGCCGCCGCAACCACGACAACCCGACCAAAGTCGACCACGCAAACAGTTCCTGCGCCGATCATCGCCCTTGGCCAATTTCCCGTGCAGGGCCCGTGTGCGTTCATCGACACGTACGGCGCACCTCGAGGCGGAGGTCGTACGCACGAAGGTGTGGACATCATCGCCAAGAAGGGTCAGTACATCTACGCCGTACAGGATGGCGTTTTGACCAAGAAGTACGTCGACTCTCGCACATCATTGTCAGGTAACGGTTGGCGGCTTACGGCTGCCGACGGCACCTACTTCTTCTACGGGCACATGTCTGCCTTTGGCGACGGCCTCGACGTGGGTTCTGCCGTCGTCTCGGGGCAGATCATCGGCTTCGTCGGCGCGACAGGTAACGCGGGAACGTCACATCTGCATTTCGAGATTCACCCCGGGGGTGGACCGTCCATCAACCCAACGGCCAGTGTCAAAGTCATCGATGGGTGCAAGATCACGACTGCGCCAGCCGCAGCACTGGTGCCGGCAACGACAACAGGCGGCAGTGGCTCAGCACCATCGAACGTCACCACGACAACGGCCACGACGCCCCCAACGACGTCGACCGCCCCGCCGACGCAGCCAGCCGCGCCCGTACCGGCTGGCCTGGCGCAGGACTCGGCCTCACGATGGCAGTTCATCGAACCGGTCGCAGTGCTGACAGCGTCGTCGTCCACGGCACTGTCGCCCCGCGTCACCAAGAAGGTGAATGTCGTCGGCGTGGCGGGGATCAGCAAGACGACCTCGGCGGTGATCGTACGAATCTCGGCCTCCAGCGCGCAGCCAGCGAGCATCGTCGTGCACCCGTGTGACACAGCGGCACCAATTGCCACCACACTCTTTGTCGAACCTGGCCCGATGGCCGTCGGCTACGCAACCGTCGGCCTGGTAGCCGGCCAGCTGTGCGTGACAAGCACTGCTCGTGCGCTGGCTCGGATCACAGTTGTGGGCCAGCTCTCCACGTCGGGAGTCGGGGTTGCGCCAATCCCGACAAAGCGCGCCATCGACACGCGTACCACGAGCAGCCTGACACCGAACAAGCTCGTCACCCTCACGCCAGAGATGCTCGGCGCCCCACAAGGAACACAGGCCGTCTCAGCAACGTTCACCGTGCTCGACCCGAAGTCCGGCGGCACGCTGTTGATCACACCGTGTGGAGCGAGCGAGGTGAAGACGCCGTTCAACGCTGCACGTAGCACCTCGTTCAACATCGTCGTGCGGACGAACGAAGCCGGCCTCTGCGTGCAGTCGACAGTCGCGATCAACCTGCTTGTCGACGTCGATGCAGCATGGGGCCCAGCAGCGCCAGCTCTGCTCCCGATTACACCGGTACGGCGTCTCGATTCACGAGATGTTGGCGGACCACTCGGTGCGACTCCTACCCAAGTTATGATCGGAACGCTGCCTGGCGGTGCTGGCGTCGTGGCAACAGTTCAAGCCAATGTCACTCTGATCGGCGGCACGAAGTCGTCGTCGGTATTCGTTTGGCCATGTTCGCAAACACGCCCGGAAGCATCCATCGGCGTCGTTCAAGCACGCAAGCGAGCAACGTTCGCCATACTCACCGCTGTGTCTGATGGTGCGTTCTGTATCTCCAGCAACACGCCGGTGAATGCCGTGGTCGACATCGTCGCCGTTGGCTAAACCAGAGTCGGGCAAACTGCCTGCACGAATCAGCCGAAGCCGCGAGAGTCCTGCTTGAGGGCGGTGTCGATGGACAGCGCCGCAGCCACCACGAGCGACAACAACGGCTGAGGTATCTGAGCGTGGAGCTGCACCACGTAGTTGTCGGCGGTCGTGAACACCGTCTTGGCAATACCCTCGAATGTCTTGGTGATGCGGGCCACTTCGGCGCCCGTGTGATCTTCGATGCGGAAATTCCACGCACGCCAGTTCTCTGCATTGATCGACCCCAGCGTGTATCCGCCGCCCTGCAGACTGAAGTGGATCTTGCCGAACACATTGTCCTGAATGATGCGCCCGATTTCGGTGCCTGCGCCATCGCTGACGATGATGCTCGACTTCATCAGTTTCGCCGGGCGGGTGAGCTGAAGCACCGCCACGCCGTTCGGATCGCTGATGACATACCTGTGAGTCAAGAACTGGTCGTAACTGGTCAGCAGGCGGACCGCCTTCTTCGCAGCGGACTGGCCAACCTCGTTCACCGAGGCGAGTTGCTGGCCCTGGGGATTGAAGACGCCGTACTGGTTCGTCAGCTCGATGATCTTTGCCTTCTGGTTCACCACGAGAATGGGTTCGGTGAACAGGCTGCCGCCACCCTCGAATGCAGCGCTTTGGATGCCTGCGCCGCGCATGCCGGTACCCGAAACCTGTGCGGCGATCCTCGTGGCATCACCTTCATTGCCAACAGTCAGGGCCTTCTCGATGCGGTCGAAGCCCTTTGGCCGCAGTGGGTCGACGCCAGTAATGCCATTGTTGCTGACATGCTCGGTCCATACCGACCCGTCCCAATAGCGCAGCTCGTGACGGTTCATCGGGTCGGGATACCACTTCGCGGGGGCAGTGCTCATGGCACTGAGCCTAGATCACCGAAACAGATCGACGAAGCAGATCAACGAAGCGTATGCGCCATGAGAATGACCTCACGCGCAAAGGGATCGAGCTGACGCTCGGCAATTCGTTCGGTGATCATGATCGCCTGCGAGCTGTCCTCGACAAGGCCACTCCAGCGGATGTAGCCACCCATGATGCCGATGATGCGATCACCGACTTCTTCGTTGTGGACAATCACTTTGACACCCGCATCGAGCAGTGTGCGTAGCTCGGTGTAGAAGGACTTGAGCCACAGTGGCAGGTCTTCGCCGGTGAACGGCCGATGCCGGTAGTTCACGCCAAGTTCTTCGTAGTTGTGCAGGTTGTGCGGCGCGGGGATGATCGAGATAAGACAACCAAAGCCGTTTTCACGGATCCAGATGATTTCTTCTTGGCGACGAACGCGCCGATGGTTCTCGCCGTAGCCGCCGGGTCGCTCGCAGATTGCAAGCTTGTCCTTGAGCACCCACGTGAAATTGCGCGGGGTAATGCCAAGCGCCCACTTGCCCCGTAGACGCGGTGGCACTAGTTCACCTCGGGGTGAAAGAGCAACGACATCGGGACGAAGACACTCACGAACATTGGCTGGGAGGTTAGCGGAGCGATTGCCCATCGAGCGAGAGGCGCTGGCGAGAACGCTGAATTCGTCGGCCGTCGTTGGTCTCGCACGCTTCGGCCTCGCCACGGGCCACGGCGAGGACACGCTCGATGGTGGCGAGATCCGGCGGATGTTCGCCCGTGAGCCAGGTGCGCACTGCCCTGCGCGCGAGTGCCACAGGCGCCGCGAGTAGGGCTTTTGCGTCGGTAGGGTCGATCGTCGATGACAATTCGTCGAGAAGATCCGCGTCGGCGCGCCACACGCCCGCCTGCCGAGTGAGCAACGGGACCACGTCACGTGTGGCGAGGTCGTTCATGAGCGGCAAGAGCTCAGCACGCACGCGGTTGCGCAGGTGTACCGGGAGGCGGTTCGACGGATCGTCAACAACCTCGATGTCGAGCACACGGCACAGTTCGTGGGTCTCGCTGCGGCGCACGCCGAGCAGGGGATGTCGGTGAGGGCGCATGCCGCTGAGACCGTTGAGCGATCCCCCACGCAACATGTTGAGCAGCATGGTCTCTGCCTGGTCGTCGGCGGTGTGACCAGTGAGCGCATCCGGACCGAGAACCGCGTAGCGAGCCGCACGCGCACGCGCCTCCTGATTCGGCCCGGGCGCGACACTCACGCGCTCGCTGCGAAAGGCCGCGCCGAACCGCTCGGCCCCGGCCTCGACCAGCGCTGCCTCGTGCGCCGAGCCGTCGCGCAAACCGTGGTCGACGTGAATCGCTGTAACGCTGCAACCTGCAGCCGTTGCGAGGACCAGCAGAGCCATCGAGTCGGGTCCCCCAGAGACAGCGCAAACGGCCTCGGCAGCGCGACAGAGTTGGGGACAGCGAGCGAGAAGCGACACCACGAGTGGGTGGTGGTCAGGCAACCCGACGCTCCACGTGCAGGCGGTCGAGCCACAGATGGGGCTCACGGATCTCGTTGAGCGTGGGCAGGTTCTCGACACGTTCCCAGCACAGATTCACAATTTCTCGACCGCCGACGTCCTCGATCGCCGCGATGAAGCGTTCGCCAGCCGCGTACTGATTGAGCTTGCCCTCGAGACCGACAAGGCGTTGCACCATGCGACTCAAGGGGTTCATACGTTGACGACGTTCGCGAAGCACGCGGCCGAATCGCTCGGTTCCTGGGATCAGATCGGCGCCAGCGCGGTCCATCACGACATCGCCATGACCTTCGAGCAGGGACATCAGTCCACCAACTTGACCGAACGCATGCTGCTGTTCGGGAGTCGCCACCACCGCCGCAACCCCACCATCGCGCAGGCGCTGTCGGGCTGCATCGAGGTCGCGCATCGCGTCTCTGGCAGCGGCGAGCATGCGTGCGGGATCGGGAACAGCAAGCTCGAGCGTGTGATGCACGAGGCCGACAAAGTACTCGCGCATCCACGGCACGCCGGTGAACTGGGCGCGATGGGTGAGTTCGTGCAGGGTCACCCACAACCGAAAGTCGTCCGCTTGAAAGCCGAAGCGGTGTTCGAGGCCGAGCATGTTCGGCCCGACGATGTAGACCGCATCGTCCTCGGGGCCGCCGAAGAGCAGGTCGTACTGACCGAGGACCCGGCCGCTCATCCAACCCAGCATGAGCCCCATCTCCGCACCGGCGATTTGGCGGGTGACCGCCAGTGTGCTCCGCGCAGACGACATGTCGCTCCAATGCGCCATTAGGGGTTCGAGCAGGTTGCGAAACGTGGCGATATTGGCCCTGATCCAGTCGGGTCGATCAATCACCTGAACCTGCGCGGGACCGAGCATCGATCGCAGGCCGGTTGCCAACTCCACTCGCTCCTCAGCGATGCGGGCGCGTTCGACGAACTCGTCTGAACTGATCGAGCCCCTCGAGGGCAACGGGTGCCGCGAGGCGATGCGCAGCGCGACTTGCTCGGCACGATTCCAATCAACGGCCGCCGACATTCGATCGAGTCCGTTGTCTTCGTCAGTCTTCGCGGTGACGTCTGCCGTTGGGGTACTTCGCAGCGGTGACGGTCTTCAGATACAACAGCACGAGCGCCAACGAGGCGCCGCCGCCAGCCAGCAAAAGCAGCAGGCCGAGCCACCAATGGAAAATAACTGCGATCACCCCCCGAGCATAGCGACGACTTCAGACAACGTCGGAATCAGCCGATCTGACCGTCGCCATCGAAGTCTTCACCGAAGCACATCTCGATTTTGCTGAGCAGACCCGGCGGCATTTCATCGTTGTGGCACTTGATGGCAATGACCTGGCGAAGCTCGGCATGGAAGTCGAACGCCTCCAAGCAATCTGGGCACCCTTCGAGATGAGAATGGATCCGACCGCGCGAGGTCTCGGACAACTCGTTGTCGAGAAACGTCTCGAGTTCGCGCAGCGTTTCGTTGCAGTCAGCCATGTGTTGATTCCGTTGGGGTGTCTCGGTCGGCACCAGCGCGCGCCTCGGTGATGAGTCCACGCTCGCTGGCAAAGTCGTATAACAATTTGTGCATGGCTTTTCTTCCCCGATGGAGACGACTCATGACGGTGCCCACCGGAACATCGAGAATCTCAGCAATCTCTTTGTACGCAAAGCCCTCGACGTCGGCGAGTAACACCGGTAAACGGAACTTTTCGGGCAGCTCTTCGAGTGCAGCTTTCACTTCATCGTCGGTGAAGAGCTCGAACATCGTGTCCTCGGCACTTCGATTGCCGAATGCAGCGTCAAGCGTGCCGAGCCGCCGATAGAGGTACAGGTCTTCGATGTTGTCTAGGCCGGTTTCGAGCGGACGACGCTGTGAGGCTCGGTACTTGTTGATGAAACTGTTCGTGAGAATTCTGTATAGCCACGCGCGCAGGTTTGTGCCCTCTTGATATGTAGAAAAGCTACGCCAGGCGCGCAGATAGGTGTCCTGCACCAGGTCTTCAGCATCGGCGGAGTTACGCGTGAGGCGCATCGCCGCCGAATACAGCTGCGACGCGTACTGCATGGCCTGCTCTGCAAACTCTGCTCGGTCGGCCATGCCTGTGACCTTAGTGTTCGCCTGCTGAAGCACACAGGCGGGAATCCGAGGAATCAGCTCGAGGTGCCGGCAAGGTTGTCGACCACTTCGTCGAGCTCATGAGTGAACCGCGTCAGAAGATCGGCGAGATCGCTGCGTTCTTGTGGAGTGAACGCACTCATCAGCTGGCTGATGACGAACGCGCGCCGTCGATCGATGTCCTTATGGCGGCGTCGGCCCGCTTCGGTGGCGGACACGATGACGACTCGACCGTCCTCGGGGTCGGCTCCACGCGACGCGAGGTGTACCTTCACCAGCCGCTGGACTGCGCGGGTGGCCGTGGAGGGATCGACATGCAAGGCATCGGCCAAATCGCTCATCCGCCAAGAGGCCCGCTGCACAAGGGCGTCGAGGGTGTCCATCTGCCCGGCGTCGAGAGCATCCTCGGCTGTACCGAAGAAGTAGTCGCGGAGCGCCACCGTGCTCGCACCGCGGCGCAACTCGACCCACGCACGACCGAGACGCACAGCGACATCGCGATCGGTCGCAGCACCGAGATCGACTGCTGAGCGGGGAGGCGCCATGAGCACGTAGGGTACATCTGATGGCAGACTCACTTGGCTACCCAGCTGACCAGTCGGCGGTCGGCGCTCCGCTCCAAACTCCGCTCGATGCTCTGGGTGTGATCGCCAGCCAAGACGTGATGATCACGCCGTCGTTACGTCACGTCGAGTTCTTCACGATGCGTGGACTGCTGACCCTGTTGTGGCATGAGCCGCCAGCCGGTACGCCTGTCTTGCCGGCAGCGATCGTGGCATGCGGCGGCGCGATGGGCGGGCTACTTGGACCAGCCAACGGCCTGTACCACCAACTCGGCGAGACATGGGCGGCGCGCGGTGTGCCGCTCTTACGTGTGAGCTATCGCCGACCCAACGACATGGACGTTTGCTGCATCGACGTCGCAGCCGCCGTCCAGTTGGCGGTCACCGGCGCCGGAGCCGAGCGAGTGGTGGTGCTCGGTCACAGCTTCGGTGGTGCGGTCGCGATACGGGTGGCCGTTGGCTTCGCCGAGATGATCTCTGGCGTCGTCACGTTCGCCACCCAATCCGCAGGTTGCGAGATGGCCGGCGGCATCGCGGGCAGGCCGTTGCTGATGTTCCACGGTGATCGAGACGAGATCCTGCCGATGCAGGCGAGCAAGATCGTGCGCGCCATGGCAGGAACGGGCGAGTTGATCGTGTGTCCGAACGACGGTCACCTCTTGGCCAAGAGCGGCGCCCCGATGTTCGAGCGACTCGAGGAGTGGCTCCCCGCGGCCCTCGGCGTCTGAACCGCGTCCGAACCTCAGCCGCAGAGCGAAAGAACGGTGTTGCCGTGTGTTCACTGGCGCGCGGACTTGGCGCGGGAGTACCCCCGTCATCGGCAGCGTCGAAGTGAACCCTCAGCACGGAACTACCCCACCGAACCAATAAACTACCTAATATGTCTCGATATTGGTACTTTTAGGAGGTTCTATGAGAAGCTTCACGAGAGCCAGCACCATCGATCCCGTTCCCGGCGACATCGTCAACCTGCTGCGCCGGATCGACATCGCGGCCGGCGCCGAGGCGCGCCACGTCGACCAACTTCCGCAACTGCTCGGCGCCCTGCAGGAACAGGCGCGCATCGAGTCGGTCACTGCCTCGAGCGCCATCGAGGGCGTACACGTCGCAGAGGGCCGTGTGCCCAACCTCCTATCGAGCAATCCACAACGCATTCGCAACCGAAGCGAAGCCGAGTTTGCCGGATACAGCGCCGCGCTCGACTACCTCAACCAACAGAAACCGGGTGAACTCACCGTCGGGTTGGTGCTGCATTTCCATCGACTGCTGTTCTCCTTCACGGACGGACACGGTGGCCACTTCAAGGCCGAGGACAACCTGGTCATCGATCGCCACTCCGACGGCAGCACCAGCACACGCTTCACCCCGGTCGGATGGCACGAGACACCGTTCTACATGGACGAGCTCGTCGCCCGCACCAACACCGCGCTCCGCGACAACGAAACCCATCCGCTGCTGATCATCGCCGCGTTCGCGCTCGACCTGCTCTGCATCCACCCCTTCGCCGACGGCAACGGCCGCGTCGCACGACTCGCCACCGCACACCTCCTGCAACGATCCGGCTACGGGGTCGGCAAGTACGTGAGCGTGGAACAACTCATCTACGAGACCAAGGACCAGTACTACCTAGCGCTCGAAGCGTCGACCGCGAACTGGTTCGACGACGGCGGGCACAGCGTCTGGCCGTGGGCCGCCTATCTGCTCGGGCGACTCGACGCCGCCTACACACGTTTCGGAACCCGGGTCGCTGCGGGGACTGGTGGCGGGACCAAACAGGACCGGGTACGCGACTTCGTGCTGCTGCACGCCCCGACACCGTTCACCATCGCCGACATCCGCCACGCAGTTCCAGGCATCAGCGACAACACCATCCGGCTCGTACTCGCCGAACTGAGGAACGAAGGCCTGATCGCGAACGACGGCTCCGGCCGTAGCGCGAGCTGGCACCGCTTGGACGCGTGAGGTTCAGCGGCCGAGCAGCATCGAGTCCTCACCCACGTCGACGACGCCTCGAAGGCGCGGCGTTCGCAAGCCGATGTCGCGAGCCAACAAGGCAACGAGCGCCTTCTGCTAGACCGGTGCGACGGACAAGAAATTCTTCGACGTCGTGACGCGCGGACCTAACGCGGACTTGGGAACGACGAAGGCCCCCTTCGGGGGCCTTGCAACTCGTCTACCTGGTGTTATGTCGTGGGGCTACCCAGAATCGAACTGTGGACCTCATCCTTATCAGGGTTGATCAGCAGGTCGATCAGCGGGGAATGGCCAGTGCGCCGTGAGTGAGGTGTGGCAGAACGAGCCGTCCGAACCACTCGGCTTCCTCGCGATGCGGATAGCCGGAAAGGATGAAGGCATCGATGCCGAGGTCGCGATACTGCTGCAGCTTGGCGAGGATCTGATCCGGGTCGCCAACGAGTGCTGCACCGCAACCACTGCGTGCACGGCCGATACCCGTCCAGAGGTTGTCCTCGATGAAGCCATCGAGATTCGCCGAGTCCCGCAATTCGGCCTGCCGACGCACGCCTTGCGACCCGCTGTCGAGTGATCGAGCGCGAATGCGCGCGCCTTCCTCGTCGTCAAGAGCCGCAACGAGGTGAGCTGCAGCGGCTCGTGCCTGCGTCTCGGTGTCACGCACGATCACGTGCACTCGATACCCGAAACGCAGCGTGCGCCCGTGGCGGACCGCTCGGGATCGCATGTCGCTCACCACCTGGGCAACACCGTCGAGTGTGTCCGGCCACATGAGGTAGACATCGGCAGCCGCGGCGGCGACTTCACGCGCGTCGTCTGAGAGGCCCCCAAAATACAGCGGAGGGCAACGGCCGCTCACTGTGCCGATGCGGGGTGGGTCGAGACTGACTTGCACGAACTCGCCATCGAGGTCGACCCGCTCGCCGTCGAGCAGTGCTCGAAGCGCTGTCATGACCTCGAGCGTGCGCCGATAGCGCTGAGCACTTTCCAACTTCTGCCCAGGCAGATCGGACGAGATGATGTTGACGGTGAGCCTGCCATGCAACATCTGGTCGAGGGTGGCGATCTGGCGAGCCATCTGGGGCACCCACAGTTCGCCGCAACGCATTGCTACCAGCAATCGCATCCGATCGATGGACGGCGCCATGGCTGCTGCAAACGCAACCGTGTCGATGCCCAACGCGTAACCTGACGGGAGCAGCACGTTGTCGAAACCGAGCGCCTGTGCTGTGCGGACGATCTCGCCACAATGCTCGAGACTGCTGCGCAACGTGTCGTCGGCCACCCCGAGTTGCGCGTAGTCGTCGTCGCACAGAGCCGAAAACCAGCTGACTTCGCACGGCTCGTGTTCGCCAGATCTCACGGCAGCGAGGCTCCGTCGCTTGCTTGGATGATGGCGTACACGTCGGCACGGTCGAGGTGGATAGTGCCAGCGCGAGCGAGCTCGGTCAGTCGGTCGGGATTCTGTGAGCCGATGATGGCAACCGGCATAGCGGGATGAGCAAGCACGAATGCGACGGCAATCACAGCTGGGCTGACGCCCTCGCGAGCGGCCAACTGTCGCAAGGTGGTATTCAGCGCCTTGGGCACATTGTGTCCCGTGGCCAGGCGCCCTCCCGACAACGGGCTCCACGCCATTGGCATGATGCCGAACTCCATGCACAGGTCGAGCGATCCGTCACGCATGGCATTGAGTCGCAGAGCAGAGAACTCGGGCTGATTCGTGGCCAGCGCCAACCGATGCAAGCCAAGGTGAGTCACCAGCGCACGAACCTGCGCGGGGGTGTGGTTGGACACGCCGACCGCTCGAACGAGTCCGCGGTCGTAGAGCGCGGCGAGCGCGTCCGCAACTCGTGCCGGGTGCGTGAACGGATCGGGGCGATGCACCTGCAGCAGATCCAAGTGATCGGTTCCCAATCTGCGTAACGACGCCTCAGTGGCTTCAACGATGTACGCGGGGTCGCTCACGTACGGCACGCCGGGCACGATGCCAACTTTGGTGGTGAGCACCATCCGGTCACGCAACGCAGGCTTCTTGCGGAGTACGTCGCCGAGTGCTGTCTCATTGGCTCCGAAGCCCGACCCGCCCCAATCGAGCCCGTAGACATCGGCAGTATCGACAAGGTTCATACCGAGGTCGAGAGCGTGCTCGATCAGTGCCGCGTCGGCACTCACGTCGGTTCCTGTGAAGCGCCAACATCCGAACGAGATGGCGCCGACCTTCGTCCGTGAGGAACCAGATGCGCTCGTGGAGTCCGACGTCGCGAACTCGCGTTCGTCACCGTTCACGAGATTCGCGTTGATCATCATTTCGGCGATGCTACCCCTCGGCGCGACGGCGGGACTTCGTGGGCTTGTCAAGCCGCGCGCTCACCGCCTCGAGCGCGAGTCGGCGGATCTCGGCGAAGACGCGGCCGTACACGACAGTGCCCATGAGCATCGTCTCCACCGCCGCGATCCTGTTGGCTTGGTGCACGGCGTAGGCAACTTCCAGCTCGGCAATCTCCTCACTTGCATCTGCAACATTGTTCAGATTGACAGCATCGACCACAAAGCCAAA
>JAYTWP010000209.1:0-1558 GCA_043743395.1 Actinomycetota bacterium
CGGTCGCGGGTCCGCCGGGGCCAGGAATGACGGACCCCGTTGCATCAGAAGCTTCGGGCAGCAGATATAACGAGGTTCACGACGCCCTCCAGCGGCCTGGGACACACATCGCGCCGGCATAGCGGCGTATGTCCGACGGCGAAGCAAGGTGGCCAGCAAGCGTTGCCGCGTTAGCCGCGCTGACATTGCAGATCGCGCTCCTAGAACGGTTGACGCTCGGCACGACGTGGATCATCCCCGCCGGCAAGGGCGTATTCCTGCTTGCCTTGACAATCAACCCCGAACGCCGATACCACGGCACCGGCAAACCAATCGACGGACCATCACGCCCCTACGGACCCCACCACGCGGAGGTATCCGATGAGTCAATGCGATTCGAACCGTTGTCTGTCCTGGCTTCAGTAAGCCAGGGACAAGGCGGCAGAGCTGCTTGGGTGCAGTTATGGACGGCCAGCCCGCGTGAGAGTACGTACGCAACCAGGCGTGCACCGTCTGCCGGCTGACCCCGCTGCGGCGTGCCACATCCGTCACCGCCGCCGCCTGGTTCAACACCTCGGGGAAGGTTGCCAGTCGACGAGTGTTCCCACTCGTGGCGATACCACACAGCGCCATACATCCGATATTAGGAACAGTTGTTTCTTTTATGCAACAGGACTTGTGGTCTTCGCAAATGGATTTCGTGCGTCCTGTCGAAGCGGTCATCCCCGGTGTGCAGGGTCGGGTGCTGGCGGTGCTCGTTGATACGACGGCCGAACTGAGTCTGCGGACCTTGGCCCGTCTCGCTGGCGTCAGCGTCGCTCAGGCCTCACGGGTGCTGCCCGGGTTGGTCGAGCTCGGTCTTGTCGAGCGACGCGAAGTGCCGCCTTCGTCACAGTTCAGACTGGTCCGTTCCAACGTCGGAGCGCGCGCCGTCATGGACCTCGCCCGATCGCGGAACTGGGTTCTCGAAACCATCGGAGTTGGAGCGGGCGCCTTACCAATTCCACCGGCAAGCGTGATCGTGTTCGGTTCTTTCGCCCGCGGCGCGGCCGGGCGCGAGAGCGATGTCGATGTCGTCGTCGTTCGCCCGGATGAAATCAGCGAGGACAACCAAGACTGGTCAGCCTCGATCGAAAGCTGGCGCAACGAGGCAACGGCCACGGCCGGCAATACGGTCCAGATCCTCGAGGTCAGCGCCAGCGAGGCACAGTCACGCTTACGCAGCAACAAGCAGCTGTGGCGCGACATCCAACGCGACGGAGTCGTGATCCACGGACTGACCATCCGCGAGCTCAGCGAGGTCATCCATGCCTAAGAGCTGATCGACGCCGGCAAGGTCGGCTACTTCGGCATGTCGGAGGCCGCAGACGCGACGGTGCCCCATCGCTCTCATCACGAGCGAAGGGGCACGGACGTCAGTTCAACCGATCAAGCCTCAGGAAAGATCGAAGCGGTCAGCGTTCATGACCTTGTTCCACGCAGCCACGAAGTCAGTGGCGAATTTCTGCTGTGCATCGCTCGCCCCATAGACCTCGGCGATTGCCCGCAGCTGCGAGTTCGAGCCGAGGACCAGGTCGTT
>JAYTWP010000210.1:0-1767 GCA_043743395.1 Actinomycetota bacterium
CGTGGTAAAGGCACCACACCATGACCACCAAGCCGTCTCGCTATGACACAACCGTGCGCACCACCGCGCCGTTGGCATCGACGAAGTCCACGGCAACAGGTGGAGCGCCCGTATACGCAACGGCAGCCGCGTACCCGACCGACGCCAAGACAAAGGTGAGGTCAGTGCTCACGGAAGAACCGTCGCTGAAATGAAACCTGACACCGAGCGCGGACCCAGGATCGGAGACCGTCACGATCTCAAGCGACGAAGTGATGGAGTTGTAGACGCGAAACGGTCGAAGCGGGTAGGGATCGTAGGGCAGTATCTGCGAACTGCCAGATCCGTCAGACAAGTCGTGTTCGAGCTGCAACTGAAGGCCATCGACACCGAGACCGAACGACGCCAACCACGAATCACCGCGCTGGGTAGATGCGGCGGGCAGCGCGACGAAGTTCGAGTGTGAGTCGTTGGCGTCCGAGCCACCCGACACAGAGCGGTACGAACGCGTTGAGGCTGCGGACAATGCGGTCCATTCGGTCGGCGATGCCAGCTTCACCGAGCGCGCCACGATGATGAGATCGCTCAGCGGCACATCGCCAGACACAGTGATCGTGGAGTCGTTGTGTTCCCACTCGACGTTGTTGATCACGATCGGAGGGTTCGGCGTGCGCGTGATCGTGGAGGAACTCACGTTCATCGGCTGCTCGCCGATCAGCAACGTTCGGTTTGGCTCGGCTGGAGCGGATGCGTCAACCGATGGCTCGAGCAAGAACCGGTTGGCGATCAGGGCGGGCCGGCCGTCGCCCGCGGGTGTGGTCGGGATCGTTCGAATCGAGATGCGCTGGCCGGTCGTGGGATTTCGATAGCTCGCATCCTGCTGCACCGCTGGCACCGGCTGACCGCGAATGTCGGCTGACCATGTTCGCGCCGAGACCAACAACTCAAGGCCATACGCTGAGAGATCGAATTCCGGGCCGTAGCGCAGCAACGAATCCGGAGCAACATCAGCGGCACTCGCCCGACCGACGCTCGCTGCGAGGAACTCCAACTCCTGTTTCTCGAAACCATGAGCGATCAGATCAATGGCGTGAAACGATCCGGGCCGTTCGGACATGATCTCGGCGATGCCATCTGCGGATACGTCGTACAAGCCTGGATCACCCTTGACATCGATTCGCGACGCCGTCTCAGGACGCAACGACATCGGGAGGCCACCCGTGGAGGACACGACTGCGAACCACTTCCCGTTGCTACGGCTGGCTCCTTGCTGAGCCCAGAGCTGAAACACACCGACCGATGCCTCGCCGTTCACGCCACCACCGGTGTTCGAAGAAGCAAAGGGCACGAAGCCAGTCGGCAGATCGGTGGCGATGAAGCCCGGAGTTCCAGATGAATCGACGACGTGCACCGAGGTCGCGACGTCCGTTGCACCCGGTGTACTCGATGTCGTCGGTAGCGCCCACACGACGAGGGCGACGATCGCCAACGCCGCACCGGTCGACCATCCGATCGCACGCCGACGAGTCGAGATCGGCTGATCCGGTCGCGTCGCCGATTGTGAACCCGCAGCCGTCGGCTCCGAGGATGTCGTCCTCAATGCCCGCGCCAGAGCAGTTCGACAGCGTTCTCGCGTTGCGTCGTCCAGCCAATGATCGCCGCGTCGCAGGAGGTCGACCACCGACGTGGCGACGCCGGCCACCTCTGCCGCGCGGACCGCACCCGCCAGCGCTTCGGGCACGCCATCCTGCTGCAGACCGAGCACCAACGCAACGTCGGCCACGCCAC
>JAYTWP010000211.1:0-4546 GCA_043743395.1 Actinomycetota bacterium
CCGGGACCCCCTGGCCGGTGACGACGAGAGCCCAGCTCTGGATGTCACTGATGAGGGTTCCGATGCGGTCACAAGTGACGGTAATCGTTGCGCCGTTGACCGATGGGGGAACGATCGTGGTCAGCCCGTTCTGGGCGATGGCCGTGGAGCACAGGGTCTGGCGGAGCTTGAGCTTCTCGATGACGTATTGCATCCCGCCATCGGCGGCGGACAATCGGTCGGCGCGGTCCTGGACCACGCGCGCGTAACGTAGACCCGCGGACGCGTACCCGGCCATCGCTGATGACACCGTGGCGAGCAGGATCCCCAACAACATTGCGATGGGGAGCATCGCGCCCCGGTCGCGATCGCTTTGTCGAGGGTGCTGGTCGGATTTGCTCATGTCAGCTCACCGCCAATGTCGTAGTTTTGAGCACGGTCTTGGTGTTGTCGATCACGTAAAGGGTGTGTGGGCCGGCAGTCCAGATCTCGGTGCCACCCGACTTGAACCCACGCAGGGTGACCGTGTATGGCGCTGTTGTCGTGAAGTTCTGGTACAGCAAGCCCATCGAGCCGCCCGTGTCGTACTGCAACTGCAGTGATTGACACGGTCCGCTCTTGGTGATTGTCACAGTCACATCGTCCTGCAGCACGTTTGGTGCCTTGCTGTGCACAGTCACCGAGCTCGGTGACACTGTCACCGACGAGACAACGCACGGAATCGTCGTGGTCGTCGTCGGCGCCACGGTCGTCGTTGGCCCCGGAACCGTGGTCGTGGTCGTCGTAGATGTGGTCGCCGCGGGGGTGGTCGTGGTCGGTACCGGCGGCAACGTTGCTGACGGGTTCTTCTGCGACGTGTCGACACGAATGATCCGCCCGTCCACTTGGGTGAGCGTGAAGGTCACGATGATCCCGTTGACCGTTACGGCAACTGGCGCCTGACCCGGAACCCAACCAGCTGGCAACATCGGTAGTGGGTTCGACACGTTTCGGACGGACGCGGCGCCGAGTGAACTCGTGCCCGAGCAGGTAAACCTGCGCAGCCTCATCGCAGTGCCATCGGGCACGGCTCGGTAGTCGGTCACGTACGTCGTCGTCGTCCCGTTGATCGCTTCCGTCCAGCTGAGCAACAAGATGTTCACGCCGGGTGAGACGCTGGCACAACCCGACGTCTGCGCCGGGTTCGTCTGTAAGTTCGCTGCCGGTGCCGACGCAACGTCGACTGGGAGCCAGGTCACCAAGTTCTGGGCGTCTTTGGTCTCGTCGAGCCGGCGGACGGTCGTGTCCATGGTCCGCAACACCACTACGACCGCAGACGTGAGCGATGTGCTGATAATGCCCATCAGGGCGATCGACAGGACGAGTTCCACCAGTGTGAAGCCGTCGCGTCCGCAGCGCGAGCGAGAACTGCGCCGCTCAGCCACCTTTGACCACCTGCAAATTGCGGACCACTTGGCCGCTGCGGTCCTTCACTTGAAGTGTCACCAACTGCAAGTTGATCCCAAAGTTGTCGTAGCACACGGACTGGTACTGATCGCCGTCCCAGAACAACACTGGATTCAACACCGTGATCTGGCTTGGTGCCCAGCTGTCGGGACTGCCGACAGTCTGAACGTACGTCTGGTACGTCGAGCGAATCCGTGCCTCCGCCTCGCCTACGACCCCGCCCACGTTGTCGCAGTCCTGACGAGGTTGCCCTTGGAGGTTGTCAGACGCGCTCTGCAGCCATTCCTGGGCGTTCGTCAGATCGCGATGCGAGACGGACCCGCGCACAGTCACCGCCATCGCAACCAGAGTTCCAGTTGCGGCCAATCCGAGTAGCACGACTGAAACCAGGATCTCGACCAACGTGAAACCTGCGTCGCCCCTAGAGCGAGCGTTGCATCGCCGCCCACCCGCTTGCGGTGCCGCGCTCAGATCAACGGTCACGGCAAAATTCGAGTCCGGTTCCGACCGTTGTTGTTGCCAACATCGGACGCCAACTTTCGCCGTCGAATAGTTACACACTCTTGTCCATCGGCATGTCGCGGGCCGACTTGAGAAGGAACTGACAGTTCCTTCTACCCAGGCTCTGGAACTGCCAGGACGGCTCTGGAGCGTCCTATAAACCGGAAGGGGCTGTCGCGGGCCGACGCTGGCCAACCGATGGCCGACTATGTTGTCAGCGTGTTGACCCAAGCCCGCCTCGACGGAGACGTCAATCACGTCAAGGTTCGTCCACTCGGCCTGCAGTTGCGCGGCCTCACGACGCTGCCGATCCGGTGGACGACGCGATGAGCGCCAGCACGCACGCCGGGCGCGTTGCGATTATCACCGGTGCTGCATCGGGTATCGGCCGCGCAACGGCGGAGCTTCTCCTTGATGAAGGCGCACGTGTGGTCGCGGTGGATCTCGATGAGGACCGGCTCACGTGGGCCAGCGGCGACGACCGAGTGGCACAACTGGTCGGCGACGTTCGGTCCGAACAGCTCAACGCCCAGGCAGTCGCAGTTGCGGTGCAACGCTTTGGTCGGCTGGATGCTGCAATCTTGAATGCCGGTATCAGCGCCGTCGGTGACCTCGAGCACGCACCCCTCGAGCTGTTCGATCACTCGATGGAGGTCAATGTTCGCGCTGCTCTCCTCGGGATGCGCGCCGCGATACCAGCACTTCGCGACGGAGGTGGCGGCCGCATCGTCGTTACGGCGTCCACCTCGGGCCTCGGCGGCGATCCGTGGATGTGGGCGTACAACGCAGCCAAGGCCGCGGTCATCAACCTGGTCCGCTCGGCCGCTGTCGATCTTGCCGCAGAAGACATCACCGTCAACGCGGTGTGCCCGGGGCCGACAGAGACGAACATGACTGCGGGGATCTCGGCGATGCCCGGTGTAAGCGAGAGTTTACGTCTGCGAATTCCCGCCCAACGGTGGGGTCGCCCCGAGGACATCGCCGCAGTGATCGCGTTTCTCGCCTCGCCCGCGGCGAGCTATGTCACTGGCGTGGCGATTCCTGTCGATGGTGGTATCACAGCGAACACTGGTCAGTTCCAACCGCGACCGCGCTTCACTCCACCGTCAATTGCTGAGGAGATGTGAGCAGCGCCGCGCTGTCCACTTCAGTCAGCGACCGGCGGTCCAACCGATCGCGTTGGTGAGTACCTTTCGAAAGGCCGGGTCAGCGTAGGTCTGGGGTCCGTCACCGAACTGCAAATAGACCACCGAAGAATCTCCAGATGTCTTCGTCCAAGCGACAAGGTCGCTTCCTTCGGGGTGACTCCATCCCCTGTTGCTGTTGAGCCGACCGCGGATGGCGAGATCGGCTGAGAAGAACTTCGACGAGTCGGCTGTGTCGAACGTGGTCCGCATCAGCGGCGTGACGGTTTCGGTGAGGACAGGAAAGCAATACAACTCGTCGGTGAGCGTGAACGATTCTCCGAGCCCCGCGCACACGGGATGATCGGGGGCGAGCACTTCAATTGTGTGTTCGATTTCGAAGAGATAGCCGGACGCTGGGTATCTGATGGGCTGTTGGCCCGTCGGACCCAACTCACCTGGTGCATAGTGGAAGCGTCCCCCGATGAGGTGCGCGTACCCAGCCCACGCGGGCCAGCCAGCTATTGCGTGATGCAAGAAGACCAAACCGGTTCCGTCGCTACACAGGTCGCGGATGACCTGTCGTTGCTGCGCGGTTGGTTGGATCAACTCGACTGGCGGATCGCTGCGTGTGAACGCGAGGCCGGGCATGTCGTAGAACACCACGACATCATGGCCTCGCTCGGGAGCGGTCGCCCTCGAGTAACTGATGCCTTCGATGTCATCGAACACATCGAAGAACGGCTTGGCTTCGAATGGATGGCCCCCCGTGACGACGAGCGTGTCGATGGAGGGCATGCCGCGGGACCAGGGCATCGTCTCAGCAACCCATCATCGGCCGACGAATGTCCATTCGCCCATGATCTGCAACTCATGGCCGAGACGAACATCGAGCAGCGCCCGCCCCGCCGCTTCGAGCTCGGCGTCACCCGCGGCGACAGCGGCTTCGAGCCCAGCGGAGAGACACTCGCTCGCCAAACTGTATGTGACGACAACGTCGTCGAGATGAAGACTCGCCGAGCGCTGCGATGTGAAAGTGGCGAGTGCCGTGGTCACCTTGGCATCGGCGCACGGCGAGGCGGCTACCTGCTCAGCGAACGCAATCATTGCACCGGCCTCTTCGTGCATCCAGGAGATCTCGTGGGCGGCCCGTTCGGCACAATTGCGCAGCACGTTCTCCATCATCTGGATCGCGATCTTCGCGGCTGGATCAGTGACGGCCGCGTCGATTGCCGTGAGTAGTTCGTTACGGCAGTCGATGAGAATCTGTTGGGTGGTCGGCCGCGACAGCATCAGGCCACGTCTCCTTTCGGGGTGGCACAACCGGCGAGGAAGTTGGAGTGGCCGATCGTGAGTGCGTTGAGCGTGTAGGTCGTCATCAGGCCAGCGTTGAGGCCGAGGGCCATGGCTCCGGCGCCGGCGAGTATCTGCCCATAGACGCTGATAGCCGCAATGGTGGAGAAGTAGCCGACGGTTGCCATGTTGATCGCCTCCTC
>JAYTWP010000212.1:0-3023 GCA_043743395.1 Actinomycetota bacterium
TGGAGGGTGCCTGGTTCCTCGAACAGGTGAGTGGCGCCTGGGATGACATCGAGATGGCATTCACAGCGCATGCGTGCGAGCGCCTGCCGATTGAGGTCGAGTACGACGTCGTCGTTGCCCCCGACGATGAGGAGTGTCGGAGCCCTGACCAGCGCCAAGCTGGTACCGGCGAGGTCGGGTCGGCCGCCACGCGACACGACGGCGGCGACACCGGCCGAGGGATCGGTGGCTGCTGCCATCAACGCCGCTCCGGCACCTGTGCTGGCGCCGAAATAGCCCACGGGAAGGACTGCGGTCTCCGGTCGGTTGCGTAGCCAAGACGTGACTTCAACGAGTCGTTGCGCAAGCAGTTCAATGTCGAACACATTGGCGCGCTCGCGTTCTTCTTCGAGCGTCAGCAGATCAAACAACAGCGTGGCGAATCCGGCCTGGTTGAGTACCTCTGCGACGGAGCGATTGCGTGGGCTGTGGCGGCTGCTGCCGCTGCCATGTACGAATACCACGACACCAACGGCGTCGGAGGGCACGCTGAGGTGTCCGGCAAGACGGACACGCCCAATTTGCAGATCGACTTCCTCGTCGACAGTGTTGGTCACATCGTGACGGCCGCTGTCAACGTACGCGCCGGAGAAATGGCTTTCGGCGTCGGAGCGAATTGGGAGGACCATTGGGGATCTCCTCTCCACGAGAGTTTCACGATCTCACGTCGCGCGGCTTTCGACCAGAGTCAATAGTCACAATGTGCTTGGGGCCAATTCATCTACCGGTCGGCTATGTCTCGGGTGGCAGGGCGTTTCCGTGCTTCGCGCATGGTGGCGCCGTGAGAGGAACGTTCACTTGTCGCAGTGCAAATGAGGTCACGCCGTGAAACTCGATCTTCTCTACGAGTTCCAGCCGAAGATCAAGCCATGGTCAAAGCCGCATCCGTACGGTCAACACAAGGCTGAGCAACGCACCTACGACGAGGCCATCATCGAGATCCAATACGCGGATCGGCTCGGCTTCAACACTGTGCCTGCGCGCAGCGATCGCAGGCCATGCTCCGGCTGGCCCGGACGCTATCCAGCCCTCGACGATGGAGTCGCCGTATGCCAACCATCGTGGTTGTGGAGGAGCCGGCTCGATCTCACCGCCGATGCCGCTGATCGTGATGATCGAGGGTTTCATCCCTTCGGGGAGATGCGCGATGGCACCGTCACCATCGATGCAGTCGGCCCGAATCGCGAGGCGAACGCGGCCCCGCCCGACGACGCCGGGCTGCTCGTCGATGCGTCGTCCGCCGCGCCACACGTCGAACGCAGTGCCTGCACCCGCCCCGCGGTATCCGAGCTCGTCCGTTGCCGTGTGGTACTCGACATCGAGATGTGTGGCGTCGCCACTCACCTCGAGCCGCACACCCACCGGCAGCGAAGCCGTCCCCCATGTGTCGGCGGGCAGACGGCCAGCGCTGGTCAGCGGTCGAGTGGGTCGTCTTCGCCCGCGAGACTTGCAAGCACGCCGACCTTGTTCGACCGTTGCCGATCGGAGACTCGAATCGTAGGTGTCGCCTTTGCCGTGCCAGGCTCAGGCCCTTCGGTCTCCGCGATGACCGAGCAGTTGCGGCCCTTGTTCTTCGCCTCGTACAGCGCATCGTCGGAGAGCCGTACGGCATCCTCGAGGCTTGCGCAATTCGATGCGTCGACAATGCCAAAGCTGGCGGTGAACCCAGGAAGATCACTGGTGGACAAACGCGCGGAGAGCTCGAGTCGAATCCGATCGATGGTGCTCTGGGCTTGGGCTGGTGTGATGTCGCAGAACGCGAACGCGAACTCCTCGCCGCCCCATCGACCCATCAGGTCATTTTGGCGAAGCGAGCCCTTCGAGACTTCGCAGAACGTCTTGATCGCTCGGTCACCGGTCTCGTGACCATAGGTGTCGTTCACTCGCTTGAAGTGATCGATGTCGGCCATCACGAGCACGAAATGTGAGTTGTTGCGCCGCAATGCCCGAATGCGCGTCTGGAACGTGCGGCGGTTGATGAGCCCGGTCAGTGAATCGGTCGAGGCCTGCTCGCCGGTGCGCACCATCGTGCGCAGCATGCCGATACGAGCACCCGCTTGTGTCGACAACATTGACAGTGCCTCTACCTCGCTGGCGCTCGGCACGTGGTGTTCGTCAGCGACAGCATGGATCACGCCGATCGCGCGACCCATGAACGTCACGGGGACGCACACCGCTGAACACGGCTCGACGCCGCGATTGCGCAGATGCGGGCAGGCGTCGAGTGCGGTGCTTGACGGGAATGTGACTGCGGAACCGCTGCGAACAGCCACACAAGAAAACGGCGAGGCGACAGGACAGCCTGGGCCATCGGCGTTGTCTCCGGCCACGACGGCTTGCTCGAGATTCGATTTGCTGTTGTCGGCGAGTAACAACTCAGACGAGCGGCCGGGCAGTACGTCGGCCAATGTGAGGCCAACGACTTCGAGTGCCGTTGGTTCGTCGTCGGACATTTCAAGCGCACGATGAACCTTGCTCGCAACTTCTTCACGATGATGGTCAGCGAGCAGCGTTTCTTCGCGGAGTCGCAACTTGCTGAGCATGCTGTTGAATGCGAGCGCCAAACGCCCGGTCTCGTCATCGCCGCTGACATCTGCTTCGGCTTGAAGATCACCCTCGGCGGCGCGTTCCGCGGCGCGTTGAACGCGGTGCAATGGATCGCGGATGAGTTTGGTGATCACCCAGCTCGCGGCGAGCATCACGACGAGTGCAAGGAGACCCAGGATGATCCCGAACGTGCGGGCCTCTTGCGATGTCGCCGCGAAGTGGTCGATGGCTTGTTCGCGTGCGATGTCAGCGAGGTCGCCGTAGATGGTCGTGTCGTCGGCCATGAATCCGAATGCAAGGCTCTCTGGTCCAAGCGCGAGGTTGCGCGCGAGCGCCGGATCTCCGGCTTGCAGAGCGGTCCAGATCATCTGATCGGTGGCGAGGAAGGTTTGGTACCCAGTTGAGATCTTCAGTACGACCGCTTGCTCCACGGGATC
>JAYTWP010000213.1:0-11067 GCA_043743395.1 Actinomycetota bacterium
ATGGCGTGGTGCGAAAGTCGCCCGGCTCTTTGGGGAGACCGAGGCCACGCTCGGCGGCAATGTTGCGCTGGATCTGATCGGTGCCGCCGTAGATGGCCGGCCCGGGCGAGAACACCGTGAGCTCTTGCACCGCGCCTTTCGACAATGAGTCGGCGCCCCACAACATGCCCTGTGCGCCGATGATGTGATTGCCGACCTCGCGCGCGCGGCGCAGCGTATGGGTGAGCAACAACTTGGCAAGGTTGCCCTCGACGCCCGTTGAGCCTTGCCCGCTCCGGGAGCGCATCACATTGAGCTTGTTCAGCTCGGTGAGCGTGTGCAGCTCGGCGAGTCCTTGTCGCACCGTTGGATCGTCGATGCAACCCGCGGCGCGGGCGAGCGCGCTGAATTGTTTCACCGTGCTCGCTCCGACGGCGCCTGCTGCTGTGCCCGTGCGTGAGGCGACGAAGTCGCCGACCTGTCGACCCATGTGGCCGGCGATGGAACCAGGCAGCGCGATACCGAGTCCTGAGCTGCCGCCGCTGCCGATGCTCGAACGCTCGACCATGAGTGTGGTGTTGGCGACGGCCCACCCGTTGTTGAGACCGCCGATGACATTGGTGGCAGGGACGCGCGCTTCGTCGATGAACACCTCGTTGAACATGGCCCGACCTGTCATCTCGCGCAGCGGGCGCACTTCGACTCCGGGCTGATGCATGTTGAACGCGAAGTATGAGATGCCCTGGTGCTTGGGAGCATCGACGTTCGTGCGTGCGAGCAGCATGCCCCAGTCGGCGTGCTGGCCGCCGCTGGTCCACACCTTCTGCCCAGTGATCACGTATTCATCGCCGTCGAGTTCTGCTTTGGTGCCGAGGCCGGCGAGGTCCGAGCCGGCGCCCGGCTCGCTGAACAATTGGCACCACGCATCGGTGCCGTCGAGAACGCGCGGAATGTAGGTGGACTGTTGTTCGGGTGATCCGTGCACCGCGATGGTGGGGGCTGCCAACATGAGGCCGAGTCCCATCGGTGCCCCGACGACGCCGCGCATGGACATGGCATCAGTGACGACCATGGCGAGGGCTCGGGCGTAACCTTTACCGCCCATCGAGGCCGGAAGCATCGGCGAGGCATACCCACTCGCGGCGAGGCGCTTCCACCACTCGGCAACAGTGATCGACGGATCCCAGTTGGTGTCGAGCCACTCGTTGACGTCGGTACGAATTTGTTCAGCAGAGATCTCGGCCATAGAACGACGTTAGGTGGCGCGCCCCGATCGTCAAGAACCGGCCGTCGTCGTCAAGGCAGTTCTGCGAACTCGGCCAGCTTGGAGAGCGTCGCAGCCATGCCGGCGCGGTTGTGCTCATGTCGCTCGGCCACGCCGCTCAGAGGCTTTCCGAGAGCAACGACGAGTGCACCGCGACGATCGGACCACGTCTCTGTAACGGTGCACGAGTCGGCGTCGTTGCCTGGTTCGATGCCGTACGCCCATGCCGAGATCTTCAGGCCAGCGGCGCTGACTTCGAACGCAAAGCGCCGACCGGGCTCACATTGGGACACGACACACTTCGTGCTCCACTTCTTCTTGCCATTCTTGTTGTTGCCGGTGAAGGCGGCACCAACGGCGGGGCCAGTAGCGCCCTTGGTCCACGTGCAAGACGTGGTCTCTGGCGACCATTCGCCCATCCGGGTGACGTCGCTGATCATCGCCCATACGTGGTCTGGGGACGCTTTGATCGTCTGCGTGACCGAGACCTGCTGAGTGGGTGATGGGGAACCTGACGTGGCGTTCGACATTGGGGGATCGCTTTCTCTCGAGCTTCGCGGTGTGGGTTACGAGCGTCGGCCGCCGGTGCGGCGACCACCGATTGCCTGCAGAACGAGCAATAACAGTACGGCCCCGATCGCAGAGACCAGGATCGACCGAAAATCGAACTCGTTCACGCCTTTGCGGCCGCTTGCGTTCATCAGCCAACCACCGATCAGAGCGCCGAGCACTCCGACGACGGTGGTGTATAGGCATCCGCTGCGCTGGTCCTTCACGATCCATCTGGCGAGACCACCGGCAAGAAGTCCAACGATGATCCAGGCAAAGATGTTCACGAAGGCAGGCTAGACGATGAACGACGTCACTGATTTCGACCCCGTGGCGACGCGAAGCAGGCGCTACTCTTGGCGGGTAGTTACGCAAACGGGGGATCGAGTGGGCGAAGTGGTCGAGCAGGTGGAGCCAGCACCTGTCGTCGAGCGCACACCGTGGCGGTTGCTCACCGGACTGCTCGGCCAGCAAAAGCGCGGGCTTATCGCCGGGGTCGTCGTCGGAGTGTGTTGGGCGGCGGCGAAGGTCTCCATCCCTCGGCTCATCCGTAACGGCATCGACCGTGGAATCCGCGGCAGTGAATCGCTGCTCAAGTGGTCACTCATCATTGGCGGCGTCGGGGTACTCGCGGGCATCTTCATTTCTTGGCGGCGGTGGTTGGCGTTCCGCGAGAGCCGCACGACGGAAGCTCGTTTGCGTGAGCGACTGTTCAATCACATCATCCGTCTCGATGTCGGTTATCACGACCATGCCCAGACCGGTCAGCTGATGAGCCGCGCCTCCAGCGACCTGCAGCAGCTGCAGGCGTTCGTCGTGATGATCCCACTCACCATCAGCAACCTGTTTCAGGTGGCCGCCATTCTTGTGCTGTTGCTCACCAGCGATCCGTGGCTGGCGTTCGTCGCTTTAGCACCACTGCCTTTCGTGAATTTGTCGGCCCGACGATTCAGCAACAAGATTCATCCTGCAGTGATGGCGGTCCAGAATTGCCAAGCCGCGTTAGCCACCGTTGTCGAGGAGTCCATCTCGGGTGTTCGCGTCGTCAAGGGGTTCGGTGCCGAAGCCGTGCAGGCACGCAAGCTGCTGAACGAGGCCGATCAGATCCGCGCAGTGTCACTTGCCGCCGCAAAGATCCGGAGCAGGTTTTTGCCAGCGATCGATGTGTTGCCGTCATTGGGTCTGATCGGTGTTCTTGCGATCGGCGGTCACCGGGTTCTCAACGGCGACATGACGATTGGACAACTCGTCGAGTTCAACTCGAGCGTGATGTTGCTCATCTGGCCCATGCGCAACATCGGCCAGACATTGGCCACTGGGCAACGTGCGGCCGTCGCGCTGCAGCGAGTAAACCAGGTGCTCTCCACGAACACGGCTGTCGTCGAATCAGCTCACCCTGTTGAACTGCCGCGCACCGGCGCACTCGGCGCACTCGAACTGCGCAATATTCGCTTCGGCTACGACCCAGAGCGCCCGGTGCTCGACGGCTTCGACGTCTCGATTCCCGCCGGTACCTCGGTGGCAGTCGTTGGCGCAACCGGGACCGGCAAGTCCACGATCACGCGTTTGCTCCTGCGTTTCTACGACGTTCAAGCGGGCAGTATCGAACTTGACGGTTGCGACATCAGGGACGTCGGTCTCAGTGCGCTGAGGCACGCAGTCGGTGTGGTGTTCGAGGACACCCTGCTGTTCCACGACACAGTCGCCGCCAACATTGCGTTCTCCGACCCCAACGCGGGCATGGACAAGATTCTGTCAGCCGCGCGTCTCGCCGGAGCTGACGAATTCATCAGTGAACTTCCGGACGGTTACGACACGATGTTGGGCGAGCGCGGCTTCTCACTGAGTGGCGGTCAACGCCAGCGCATCGCCATCGCTCGGGCAGTGTTGGCCGACCCTCGCCTGCTCGTGCTCGACGACGCGACGTCAGCTGTCGATCCGTCCAAGGAACATGAAATCCGTGAAGCAATGGCGACCGTCATGCGCGACCGCACCACGATTGTGATTGCGCACCGACCGGGCACGATTGCTCTTGCCGACAAGGTGCTGTTCCTCGATGGCGGGCGCGTGGCTGCGGAGGGCACTCACGACGAACTGATTGCTGGCAGCGCTCGTTACCGGGAGGTGTTGGCGTCGTATGCGGAGCATGAACCGATCGACGACGACGCCACTGCCGACGATCTCAATGAGGTCGCCGACAGCGTCGGCCGTGACGGCGATCGAGTTGTGAACGACGGCGGAGAACTACTCGGTGGCCACATGGCCGCGCCCATCGGGGGTGAGTAACCGTGTGGTCCATGAACGCAGTCTCCAAGGAAGACCAGCTCGATCGCGAGACCGCAAAGAAGGTGATTCGTCGATCATGGAAACTGGCGCGGCCGTATCGGCGCACGACCCAAACGGCGCTCGTGCTCGTCACCTTCTGGACTGCGACCACATTGGCAGGCCCGGTGATCGTGAAGTTCGGCATCGACGAAGGCCTTGTCAAAAAGAACGGACACGCACTCAACGTTGCGGTCGTCGCCTACATCGCCTCCACGATCGCCGCGTATTTCATTGCGCGGCTGCAGTTCCTCTACATCAACAGGGCCGGTGAGGGCTTCCTTCGCGATTTGCGGGTGCGCGTCTTTGACCATCTGCAACGTCAGGGTCTGTCGTTCTTCGATCGCGAGAAAACTGGCGTGCTCGTTTCTCGCATGACCGCCGACATCGAATCGATGGGCGAACTCATCCAGTGGGGCTTACTCCAATTCGTGTCGGCCGGCCTGCTGGTGGTGATGTCGCTGGTGTTGCTGTTCACGCTGAGCTGGGAGCTCACGTTGTTGGCGATGGTTGTGTTCCCGATCATCGTGGTGGCTTCGGTTCGCTTCCAGCGCGACTCGAACCGCGCCTATCTCGTTGTGCGCGAACGAATTGGGAACAACCTCAGCGCGCTGCAAGAGGGCATCAGTGGTGTGCGCGTCATCCAGGCATTTGCGCGCGAGGACGAACAGTCGCGCCGCTTCCGGCAAACCAACGATGCACTGTTCGACAGTCACATGGACAGCATCAAGGTGTCGATGTGGTACTTCGGACTCGTTGAGTTCTGCGGTATTTTGGCGACCGCGGCGATGGTTGGCGTTGGGGGCTACCTCGTGCACCGTGGCTCCGTCAGTGTGGGTGTGGTCACAGCATTCGTGTTGTTGTTGGGCAGCCTGTTCGATCCGGTGCAACAATTGTCGCAGCTCTACAACACGGTGCAATCGTCTGGTGCGGCGCTCCAGAAGCTGTACGGAATTCTCGACACACCACCAGAGGTGAGCGAGATCGACAATGCGGTCGAGCTCCCAGCAGTTGGGGAAGTAGTCGTGAGCAACGTGGGCTTCGAATACGTGTCGGCTCGCCCCGTGCTCAGTGGGGTCTCGCTCACCGTCGGCGTCGGTGAGCGACTTGCGTTGGTGGGTCCTACGGGTGCGGGCAAGAGCACACTCGCCAAGCTGATGTCGCGTCTGTACGACCCGACAATCGGCACCGTCTCGTTCGGCGGCATCGACCTCCGTGAAGCCACGCTGCATTCGCTTCGCGAACGTGTGGTGGTGGTGCCTCAAGAGGGCTTCTTGTTCAGTGGAACAATCCGCGACAACCTCAGCATCGCCCGCCCATCTGCGACGGATGAGGAAATTGTGGCGTCACTTGCGAGCATCGGTGTGCTCGAGCACTTCCTCGCATTCCCGGCCGGCCTCGACACCGAGGTGCGTGAACGCGGGTCTCGGTTGTCGGCCGGCGAACGCCAACTTGTGGCGTTGGCACGGGCTGCATTGGTGGATCCCGCCGTGCTGGTACTCGACGAAGCAACGTCCAATCTCGACCCCGGCACCGAGGCCGAGGTCGAGCACGCGCTCGAATCATTGATGCTCAACCGCACCGTGATCGTTGTTGCCCATCGGTTGTCCACCGTGCGCCGCGCCGATCGCATCGCTGTGGTCGATCATGGAGCGCTTGTCGAACTCGGCACGCACGATGAACTCGTTGCGCTGGGCGGCAAGTATGCGGCGTTGTCAGCGGCGTGGGAACGAAATCAGGTTGGTTCTCAAACTCCGACGAACGCGCCGTCGTCCTGAACGCGTGAGCGACAACTGCTATCTCTGGGTGAACGCCAACGCGAATTCGATGAGGCCGTGGTCCTGAGTAGTCACCGGCCCACCCGATGGATTCGTGATGTCGTAGTCGGCAAACTTCACATCAAATGAACCGCTGACGGCAATTGTCGTGCCCGATCGCTTTGCCGTCAGATCAAAGGTGACTGGCTTCGTTACGCCGTGCAAATGCATGTCACCGGTGGCGCTTGCAGCGATCTGTTGACCGTCGGAGGGAACCGTATCGAGGTCGATGGGCTTGGTGAGTGTGAACGTTGCAGTGGGAATTGATGCCGTGCTCATGATCTGTCCAGTGAACTTGCGATCGCGACGCGCGTCGTCGGACTTGAGCGTGGTCATGTCGACGGTGAATGTTGCTGTGGAGACAACGGTGCCATCGAGCGTGAGCGATCCAGTGATCGCGCCGCTTCGCCCAACCCCCTCGGTGTTTTGGCCGAAGAGAACTTCGATCACGCGATATCCCACCTGCGAGCCGCCGGCGATCTTCCAGGCGTTGCTTGGCGCTGTCGGCGTTTGCGTTGAGTTGCCCGTTGCCTTGCCGGTGGCCGCGCCGGAGCCGGTGGTGTTGTTCGGCGCCGCCTGCGCAACATCGTCGATCGTCAAACGCTTGGGTGCATCGGCCTTGATCCAGTGGATGTAGACCCACACGCCCGCGGTGGATCCGAGTACGGCCAACAGCACGACGCCGACGACCAACTTCTTCCAGTGCTTTCTCACGCGAACCCCCTTTGCAGCGCCGCCCGCTGAGATCCTGCATTCTTGCGTATACAAGGAAAGCTGTCCACGCGGCCCCTGAGGAGCGCCGCAGAACCCGAAGAGCACCGTATGAACGGTGTGAGCACCTATCCTTGAGCGGTTGTCGGTGCCTGATTCGGTCGCGGATCGGGCGCTACACCGACACCCCCGCATCACACCCATTGGGAGTCACCGTGAGTCTCGCACTCGACATCGTCCGTTCCGTGCCGCGTCATGCCAACGCTGTTGGTGTACCCGTCGCTGCTGAGGGCGCAGTACAGCGCTCGCTTGCGATGAGCCGTGCCGCCCTCGTCGCCAACGGTTTCGAGGGCAAGGTTGGCCAGACACTCGTGCTGCCATCCGCGACAGGCCCGGCCCACATCGCGGTCGGCATCGGCAAAGCGTCCGAGCTGTCGGCGGCCGTGCTCCGCAACGCAGCAGCGGCGTTCGCTCGCGCTGCGGGCAAACACGCCAACCTGGCCACCTCACTGGCAGATGTTGAAGGTGTCGATGCCCGCACAGCGGCGCAGGCCGTCGTCGAGGGCGTTGCACTCGCGAACTATCGCTACGTTGGCCTGAAGAGCGACAAGACCGGCTCGCCGATTCGGACGCTGGCGCTGATCGTGAACCAAGCGCGATCTGCAGCGGCGCAACACGGCGCCGATCGGGGTTTAGTGATGGCAGAGGCAGCGTGCACCGCTCGCGAGCTTGCCAACACTCCGCCCGGTCATCTCACGGCGCGGGGCATGGCCGACAAGGCTGTCGAGGTCGCTGCAGCCTCCGGGCTCGCGATCGAGGTGTTCAACCGTGACCAGCTCCAGGCGATGGGTTGCGGGGGCATCGTCGGCGTGAACGCGGGCAGCACCGAGCCGCCGCGTATGGTCCGCCTCACCTACATGCCCAAGAATCCCAACGGTCACGTGGTACTCGTTGGCAAGGGCGTGATGTATGACTCCGGCGGCATCAGCCTCAAGCCAAGCGATGCTTCACACGCTGTGATGAAGATGGATATGAGCGGCGCCGCGGCAGTGCTCGCCACGCTGAGCACGCTGAAGGCACTCAAGTGCAAGACCGCCGTGACTGGTTATCTGATGTGCACCGACAACATGCCGTCCGGTAGCGCGCTCAAGTTGGGCGACGTGCTCACGATGCGTAACGGCAAGACCGTCGAGATCCACAACACCGACGCCGAAGGTCGCCTCATTCTGGCTGATGGTCTCTCGCTCGCAGCCGAGGCAAAGCCCGATGCAATCGTCGATATCGCGACGCTCACGGGTGCGGTCATCGCCGCCCTCGGCGAGAAGATGGCGGGCGTGCTTGGCAACAATCAGGCTTGGGTCGATCAGGTCCGTGCGGCCGGGACGCGGGTCGATGAACCGACGTGGCAGCTTCCACTCGCCCGCGAATACCGCAAGCTGCTCGACAGCAACGTTGCCGACATGCGCAACATCGGCGGTCCGTATGCGGGCACCATCACCGCCTCGTTGTTCTTGGATGAGTTCACCTCGGGCGTGCCGTGGGCGCACATCGACATGGCGGGCACGATGAAGGTCGACGCCAACGACGGCTGGCTCGCCAAGGGTGCCACCGGTTACGGCACACGTCTGCTCATCGACCTCGTCACCAACTTCTCGCCGCTCGGTTGAGAGCATCACGGAAATGACAGTGATGCCTCAGGCAAGGGTGGGTGAAGTTGTTCAATAGTCTGGCGATCATCGCACTTGTGGTTGCTGTGGCGTTTTGGTGGGCCAAGAAGCCGCAGTGGTCCGGCCCCGGGATAGCCATCGGTGGCTTCCACGATCGTTCGGGTGGTGCTGCGGCCGAGCTTGCCGCGGACATGCCTCACGGTTTCCGCGGCGACATCGAAGGCTTGCGCGCTCTCGCGGTGCTGACGGTGTTGTTCTACCACGGCCGGCTCGGCCCGTTCCACGGTGGCTATATCGGCGTCGATGTGTTCTTCGTGCTGTCCGGATTCCTCATCACGTCACTCCTGATGAAAGATCTGCTGCTCCACGGAGCTAGCTCGATGCCGAGGTTCTGGGCGCGTCGCGGGTGATGCTCGATCCGTTGTCGCATCGCGATCTCGGCCACGATGCCCCGGCGCGAGTGCCTTTATGGTCAACAACGTCTTTGCCCACCGACAAAGTGACTACTTTGCATCGCAGCTGGCGCCGTCGCCGTTGCTGCACTTTTGGTCGCTTGCGCTCGAGGAGCAGTTCTACATCGTGTGGCCGTTCGTGCTGCTTGTGGTCACCGGCGTCAGGCGCCGTATCCGACTCGTCGCGTTGTCCACGATCGGTGTGCTCTGGATCGTGTCGCTGGTCGGTTGTGTCTGGCTCACACCACGTCAGCATTCATGGGCGTTCTTCTCGCTGCCCACGCGGGCGTGGGAACTCCTCAGCGGCGCAGGCCTTGCGCTGGCAGGAGGAGCTCTTGTCAAGATCCCTGGACTTGTTCGGGCTGTCATGGCGTGGCTCGGCCTCGGTGCGGTCGTGTTCGCCGCGCTGAGCTTCAACGATCGGACACGATTTCCGGGGTACACGGCTCTGCTGCCGGTGCTTGCCACGGTCGTCATCGTCGCCGGTGCGAGTGATGTCACCCGCGGTGGTCCGGGCAAACTGCTCAGCGTGCGCCCGCTGATGTGGATCGGCCAGCGCTCGTACGCGATCTACCTTTGGCACTGGCCTGCGCTCGTGTTGTGTCGCGCGAAGTTCGGAGCACTGTCGTCGTGGCAGAGTGCGGCGGTGCTGGTGACGCCTGGCGCGAACGCGCAGGTCCCGACCACGACGTCTGTCCTCCCGCTCGGTGCTGCTCCGGGTGATCCCAGCGGTCCGCTCGCAACATCGATCCCGCCGAGCGCGAGCGCAAGCACGACAAGTATCGCGTCGACAACGGCCCAACCAAACGCGGCGGTGCAGGCACTCCTGACGGCGAATGCAGACACTTTATCCAAGGTGTGCTGACTCAGTCCGTGCCTTCGAACCTGCGTCCCAGCCTTGGGGCAGCGCGTAACGACAAGCCATCGATCTACAACAACGGGTGCATCCTCGATGTCGGTAAGAACGAACTGAAACAGTGCGTCTACGGCAACCCCGGGTCGCCCGACATCGTTGCGCTGTTCGGCGATTCACATGCGGCTCAGTGGTTTCCAGCTCTTGAAAAAATCGCCACGGACAATAGCTGGCGGCTCGAGATCTTCACCAAGAAGGGATGCCCTACTGCAGACATCCCGGTCTTCGATCAAACTCGCAATAGCGAATGCGGTCCGTGGCGCGATCATGTCGCGGCGCGTCTCGCTGAGCTCAAGCCGCATCTCATCATCATCTCCGCGTATCGATACAAGGCTGCGCGCGCGTCGTTGGGTCGTGACCCCGATCAGGTATGGAGCGAGGGCCTCGAACGGACGATGACCGTCATTCGTCCGTTGGCCGATCGTGCGCTGGTGCTGGGCGACACCCCGACGCCGCTCAGTGATGTGCCGTCGTGTGTTGCGTCGCACCTACGCGCGGTGAGCCGGTGCATGAACACACGTGCCGAGGCTGTGAAGCCGAACCCCCTCGCCGTTGAGCTCGCCGTGGCAAAGGCCCACGATGCCGATTTTGCAACCACGAGCGACTGGCTCTGCACCAAGACCGAATGTCCAGTCGTCATCGGCGATCTGCTCGTGACCGCGACAACAGCCACATCACCACTGCTGCCTCGAGTTGGCTCACGCCGTATCTCGCCGCCGTACTGAAACCGCTGCTCGCCAACTGACCCTCTGAGCCTGGCCCTCTGAGCCTGACCCTCAGCCGCCCCCACGTTGACCGAACGATGTGCTGCGTCTCGTCGCCTCCACCGCAACTCGTGGCGCCACGCCCAGTGAGAGCAACTGCCGTTCGAGTTGGTGCGGTTCGTCTCCCGTGCGAATCATTGTCTCGGCCAGTGCAACGGCACGATCGAGTCCCGCGGCGGCGGCATCGCGCGAGCGGTCAACCCACTCGGTGTGCGCGCTCTGCAGATGGGCGGGCAGCTTACGTAAGTGACGTATTGAAAGCGGCGGCAGCTGGCGGCGCACGGCCACACCGTCGGGAACCTGATGCATCATGCCGAACATCACGCAACGGTTCATCGCCCTTCCGAAGGGACTGTGCGTTCCTGCCGTCAGCGACAGGCCGAGCGCATTCGCCGTTTCGCCGAGGTCAAGTTCGTAGCCGTCTGGATAGGCGTCGAGACCAGTGACGAGTCGTCGCAAGACCCATGTCGCCGTGGGGCCGAGAATGCCCAACCAAAAGAGTTCGACGTACGGGCCGCGAGCGTCGTAGCCGACTGCCTCCACGACCGGATCGTGCCACGGCAGCACGATCAGTGTTTGGGCCAGCGAATGTGACTGCATATGGCACCCCCGAGAGTTGCAGAACGCGA
>JAYTWP010000214.1:0-2163 GCA_043743395.1 Actinomycetota bacterium
TTGTATGTGGGTACTCCCACGTGGGATGTCGGCGAGGGCACCATCAGCGGTACTCCCACGGCGATCGCTGAGCAGATCTTGGCTGGGGCTACCGACGGCGTCAATCAACTCCAGGTGCGCTTCAAAGCGCGTAGCTGCGATGAGATCTGCGACCAGATGATTGCATTTGCAACCGATGTCGCCCCGCTGCTCACCACCATCTGATTTCCTCCCCACCCGAAAGACAAGTCATGCTCACCAATCTCGACGACTACCCGATCCATCAATTGCCCGAACCCATGCAGCACGTGGGCACCACCGACCGCAACTTCTACGATCGGTATTACTTCAACGGTTTCGACAAAACCGGCGAGTGCATGTTCATCCTCGGCTTGGGCGTGTATCCAAACCTCGGGGTGATGGATGCTTTCCTCGCCGTGATGCATAAGGGCCAATACAACGTGGTGCGTGCATCACGCGAACTCGAAGGCGCAGACCGTCTGCACCCCAAGGTCGGCCCGCTCAGCGTCGAGGTGCTCGAGGGTCTCAAGCGGCTTCGTGTGACATGCGCGCCGAACGAATGGGGCATCAGCATCGATGCGACCTGGACGGGTGCACACGCGCCCTTCGAGGAGCCACGTCACTACATTCGCGAGCACGGCCGAGCAATCTTCGACACCACACGACTGGCTCAGTTGGGTGGGTGGGACGGCACACTTTCTGTCGGCGACAACACCTTCACGCTCACGCAAAGCACGTGGTGGGGTTCACGCGATCGCTCGTGGGGCATTCGTCCGATCGGCGAAAGCGAACCGCAAGGCATTCGCGCCAAGAATCCGTTCAGTTGGTTCTGGGTGTACACACCGATTCGATTCGAAGATCACTCGATGGTCGTGATGATGCAAGAGCGCCAAGATGGCAGCCGGGTCCTCGAGGAAGCTGTGCGGCTCTGGCCGGCCGAGACCGGTCGTGAGCCTGAATTCTTCCATCAGCCGCGCCATTCACTGCAGTTCACGCCCGGAACGCGATTCAGTACCGGAGCACAGTTGACCTTCGACGCCGACGACGGAACCACGATCGATATCGCCGTCGAACCACTGGTGCCGATCCACATCGGCATCGGTACCGGTTACGGCTACGACGCCGATTGGCGTCACGGCATGTGGCAGGGCGTCGATGAAGTCGTCCAGCACTTCCACCTCGACACCAACACAGCCGAAGGCAAGGCCCGGCTCTTCGGTATCGTCGATGCGAGCGCACGGTTCACTTACACCGACGCGCGCGGCACTCACGTCGGGTATGGCCTGTACGAGACAATGGTCATCGGGCCGCACAAGCAATACGGCTTCGTCGACATGCTCGACGGTTACGCCGGCGACCCCGCTCAATGAGCCGCACCTTCAACCTCGCCGACCTGTTCGAGGTCGTTGCGGACGCTGTTCCGGATCGCACCGCCCTTGTGGCCGACGATCAGCGCCGCACCTACCGCGAGCTCGACGACCGCGCGACACGCCTCGCCAATCACCTCCATGCCAACGGTGTAAATAGGGGCGATCACGTTGGCATCCACGCCATGAACTGCGCCGAATGGGTCGAGGCGTTCTTCGCCTGTTTCAAGCTCAGTGCCGTGCCGATCAACGTGAACTACCGCTACGTCGAAAGTGAATTGCGCTACCTCTACGACAACGCCGACAGCGTTGCGGTGATTGTCGAGCCACAGTTTCGCGAGCGTCTGAACGCGGTGCTGGCCGAACTGCCGGGCGTACGCTTGATACTCGAGATCGGCCCGGAGTACGAAGCAGCGTTGGCCGCTGCATCATCAGAGCGCCCGAACCTCAGCCGCTCCGACGACGATCTGTACATGCTGTACACCGGAGGCACGACCGGTATGCCGAAGGGCGTGATGTGGCGCCACGAGGATGCGTTCTTTGCGACGATGAACAGCGCTCGTGGCGGCAAACCGCTCGAGCATCCAGAAGACCTTGCTGGCGAGATCACAGCAACCCCGACCGCGATGACAATGATGGCGATCGGGCCAATGATGCACGGCGGCGCGCAATGGATGCTTGGCAACTGCATCTATGTCGGCGGCACCATGGTGCTGTATTGCGATCGGGGCTTCGATGCCGACGCTGTCTTGCGCATGATCTCGCGTGAACACGTGAACAGTGTCAACACGATCGG
>JAYTWP010000215.1:0-9938 GCA_043743395.1 Actinomycetota bacterium
TTGCTCGGGTTCGAGGCTGCGCCAACTGCGGCGGCGGTCTCGGGTGACGCCGAATCGACAGTCACCTGAATCTGACCATCGATCAGGAAGGCGTTGAACACGACTCTCTGCGCGGGGCTCAAGAACTCGGTGACGACCCAGGTTCCCGGATCGGAAACTCGCTGAACGGTCCAGCCGGCAGCAGGGAGCGCGCCACTGATCGAGAGGACGCCGTTGGCATTGGTGACCTGCACGGTTCCGGAGTTACCCACAGTGTATGGCTGGGCAACGGGTGCGGGAATCGCTGTGGTGGTTGTCGCTGGTTCGGTGGGCTCAACAGTGGACACACTCGTCGTCGACGTGGTTTCAGCCTTGACGATCGTGATGGCCGCCTCGGTCTTTGCGACGCCGTTGAAGACGGTTGTGTTCGCCAAGACAGCAGCAGAGCCCGCGCCAATGATCCCAAAGACTGAGAGACTGGTGACCCATGTATGCTTCATGACGATTCCCTTCGGAGACATTTCTTGGGGCTAACAATACGGAATCCTCATGCAGCAGCAGTGTCGTTCAGATCCAAGACTCATTAAAGATCGAAGGCAAGACACGAGGCATTCGTGGGTCTACGCGAGGATCAATACGTGCGTATCCTCCTGATAGATGACGATCCGTCGATCGCCGCGTCACTCAGCGATGCGCTCGTTTACGCAGGCTACGAGGTGACACACGTTTCTACGGGCGCCGCAGCTCTGGCCGCGACGGACTACCAGCTCGTCTTGCTCGACCTCGGCCTGCCCGACATGGACGGCACCGATGTGTGCCGTCAGCTACGTCTGCAGACCTCTGCACCCATCATCATCGTGTCGGCACGAGATGGCGAGATTGATCGCGTCGTCGGTCTCGAGATCGGCGCCGACGACTATGTCGTGAAACCCTTCAGCACTCGAGAACTGGTTGCACGTATCCGGGCCGTGAGTCGTCGGTCGGATCAGACCAACACCATCGTCATCACCGAATCCGAGCAGACCATTGGATCCCTGCGCATCGATCGGCGCACTCGCCGGGTCACGCTGAACGACGAAACGGTGCCGTTGACGGCCAAAGAGTTCGACCTCCTCGCCTACCTTGCCCAAGATCCGGGTGCGTGCTTGGCGCGTCAAGACATTCTCGAAGCGGTATGGGACACGAACTGGTACGGGCCGACCAAGACTCTCGACGTACACATCGCGTCGGTGCGCAAGAAGCTCGGAAGTTCGGCATGGATCGAGGCGGTGCGCGGCGTCGGTTTTCGCCTGCAGGAACCTGAATGAGTCGTCGGTTCCTGCTTGCAATCGTGGGTCTCACGATGTTGGTGCTGGCCGTTCACGACCTCCCACTTGCCGGCTATCTCCGCGCCGTCGAACGCGATCGGCTGATCACATCGCTCGAGCGTGACGCGTTCACAATCGCTGGCGTTGCGTCCGAGAACCTCGAGCCTGCCGCAGCAGGTGATTACGCAGTGCTCAAGGGCTTGATCGACGGTTATAGCGGTCGCGATGGCGCACACGTCGTCATCACGAATAGCTCAGGCCTAGCCCTTGTGAGTTCCGACGCCGACGCCGACACTGGTCGAAATTTCTCGTCACGGCCAGAGATATCAACCGCACTTGGCGGTGAAGTCAGCACCGGCACGCGACGATCAGAGACGCTCGGCTACGACCTCCTCTACGTGGCCGTGCCGATCTTCAATGGCAATGCAACGGTGGGCGCCGTGCGCATCACCTTCCCAAAGAGCACGATCGATACAAAGGTCAATCGACGCTTGTGGGGCCTGGTCCTCGTTGCCCTCATCTCACTAGCACTCGCAGCGGCCGTGGGCATCGTGCTGGCACGCACCCTGAGCCAGCCACTTCGAAGCCTCAAGCAGGCCACCGACCGTATGGCGCAGGGCGATCTGCGCTCACGCGCTCCAGACAAGGACGGCCCACCCGAAGTGCGCCAACTCGCCCACGCGTTCAACGTGATGGGTGGCCGTCTCGAGCGCATGGTCGATCGCCAACGCGCCTTCGCGGGCGACGCGTCACATCAGCTCCGCACACCGCTGACCAGCCTTCGGTTACGGCTTGAGACAGCGGTCGATCAGATGCACCGCCACCAAGACTTTGCCAGCGCTCAGAACAACGTCGAAGCAGCACTCTCAGAGTCGTTCCGGCTGCAACGCGTCGTGGAGGGGTTGCTCCTCCTGGCCCGCGCCGACGGTGCCGACCTGCCACGCGTGCGCACCGATCTTGCTGCAGTCCTGTTGGCCCGGGCGCAGGAGTGGGAGCCGCTCGCCGCGGAACGATCGATCGGACTGGTGATCAATGCGCCTATCCCCGTGTGGGTGATGGCAGTCGAAGGTGGCATCGAACAGATCATCGACAACTACGTCGACAACGCCCTCGACTACGCCCCGCCTGGCACCCAGCTCGAGCTTCATGCCCGCGTGGTGAACCTGATGGGACAGCTGCGCGTGGTCGATCACGGCCCCGGCTTGTCGGCGGCAGACCGCTCTCGCGCGTTCGACCGATTCTGGCGCGTGACCGACCAGGGTCGCGACGGCACCGGCCTCGGGCTTGCGATCGTGCAGCAGCTCGCCGATGCAAGTGGTGCCGCCGTCGAACTTCGTGAAACGCCGATGGGTGGCGTCGATGCGGTCGCGCTATTCGAGTTGGCCCCACCACTTGTGGCACCAAAAGAACGCCAAGCCTCGAGTCGGACTCCCTTCACACCGCCAGGCTGACCGGTCCCCAATCGTAGGCGTTGTTGAGCGCCCGCCCTCTCAGGCTTTTGCCGTCCGCCCCATGGGCGAGGTCGAGCACTCGACGGCTGGACGGCTCACGACCGGCTATCTACCTGGCCTCGACACTCACCTCCTTGTTGAGTTTCACGACACGGGCAGGGTTTCGCTGACGCACTTCTCGTCCCGGCACGCCCGGCGACTCTTCGCTGCGGCATGGTTCGTGCTCGCAACCATCGCTCAACTGCCGGGACAACTTGTGCGCTGCGTTGCTCTCAGAGCTACACAGCGCACAAGAACCACGGGGCATCCCGCGAAACGCAGCGATATCCGCAATTCGGCAGCTACACGAAACGTGCCCACTCATCGACCGGCATGCGCTCGGAACGCAGCGCATTGATCACGGCGTTGGGGTCGGCATAGCCAACCGCCATCCCACAGAACAGCATCTCGTTGTCGGGTGCGCCGACGAACGAGCGGACTGCACCCTGTCGCACAGACCAATACTCCTGTGGGCACGTTGCAAGACCGCTCTCGACAGCAAGCAGCATCAAGGTCTGCAGAAACATGCCGAGATCGGACCACTGCGGTGGCCCCATTTGCCGATCAACAAAACAGAACAGCGCGGCAGGCGCCCCGAAGAACTCGGCATTGCGGGCGAACTGCGCAAAACGACCTTCGCGGTCGTCGCGTCCGATGCCGAGCAACGCGTACATCTGCTCGCCCAGAGCGAACCTGTTGGTGCGATACGGCTCGGTCAGATGTGGAGGATAGATGTCGTACTCAGTGGCCTCGATAGGCGGTTGGTCGACGAGAAACTCTCGCAGGCGCGTCATCGAATTGCCGTTCACGACGTACAGCCGCCATGGCTGCAGGTTGCCACCGCTCGGGGCGCGCGATGCATCGGCAAGCAACGACCTGAGCGTGTCGTCGTCTACCGGGTCGGCGAGAAACTCGCGGATCGAACTCCGTGTCCGTACAGCCTGAATAACGTCCATCCGAGAGAAGCTACTGGCCGGCCGAAGGTGCGGGTCCGGCCGAAGGTAGCCGGTCGTCAGCCGCGACTGGACGCGGTGGCGTCCGTCGGCGTTCCCTCGACGTGGACTTTCGGCACCCATGCGAGCCACTTCGGGAACCACCAGTTGGAGTCGCCAAGCAGTTCCATCGCCGCAGGGACGAGGATCATCCGAACGACCGTGGCATCCATGAACACGGCCACGGCCAACCCGAGCCCGAACTCCTTGATCACGCGCTGGTCCCCGAGCACAAAGCTGCCGAACACGCACACCATGATCGCCGCAGCGGCCGTAATGACACGCGCGGTCGCGGCAAGGCCATTCGCAACGGCTTCGCGATTGTCGTTTCCGTTGCGGTCGTATTCCTCTTTCATGCGGGTGAGAAGAAAGACTTCGTAGTCCATCGACAAGCCGAACAGGATCGCAAACATCATCATCGGCAGGAAGCTCTCGATGGGCCCGGTCTTGCCGACGCCAATCAGATTCTTTGCCCATCCCCATTGGAACACAGCAACTAACACGCCGTATGACGCACCGATCGACAACAGGTTCATCACCACTGCCTTCAGCGGGACAACGATGGAACGAAAGACAACCATCAGCAACAAGAAGCTGAGCGCAAGGACCACGCCAATGAAGAGCGGAAGGCGGCGCTGAAGCTTGGCAGCGATGTCGTCGAACGACGCAGTGACGCCACCCACGTGCACCCGCACATCAGTGCCAGCAACAGCAGCAGGGATCACATTTCGCCGGAGATGATCGATGAGATCTACCGTGTGCTGATCTTGCGATGAGGTTGTCGGAATCACCTCGATGATTGCGGTGTTGCCCGCAGGATTGCCGATCGGAGGTGATGCCTGAGCGACACCCGCCACCTTGTTCAGCGTGACACTCAGCTTTTGCAGGACGGCGAGATCGCCGGGGTCGCCCATCGAGGCGGCGAGCAGCAGCGGGCCGCTGGCGCCCGCGCCGAAACCCTTGTCCTTCAGGTCATACGCGCGGCGCGTGGTTTGGGTCGTTGGACTGTTGCTCTCATCCGACGAGCCCAACCGAATCGAAAAAACCGGTATGGCCGCAACGAGCAGCACGACGAGTCCGAGCAGAGTAAACGCAACGGGGTGCCGTTGCAGGAAATGGGCCCAGCGGTACCCGGCGGTGGATTCCATCGGTCGAGATTTGCCGGTGCCGGGTAGGCGCAACGAGTCGATCTTGGCCCCGACGAAACCGAGTAGTGCAGGAAGCAGCGTGACCGACGCAATCATCGTGACGGCGACGACTCCGGCCGCAGCAACCCCGAGCCCACCGGTGAAGGTGATACCGATGAGCAGCATCCCGAGCAACGAGATGACCACCGTGATACCCGCGAACAACACCGCACGGCCGGCGGTGTCGAGCGCCGTAAAGACTGCCTGCTCCGGCTCGAGCCCCTCGTGCAGACCCTGCCGATAGCGGGTGACGATGAACAGCGCATAGTCGATACCAACGCCGAGTCCGATCATCGCTCCGAGCTGCGTCGCGAAGTCGGGAACCGACGTGAGGTGCGAGATCAGTCCGATCACCGCGAAGCCGACACCGATTCCGAACAACGCCGTGAGAATCGGCAGGCCCATTGCCAACAACGATCCAAATGCGATCAACAGAATGACCACGGCCGCCAAGAGACCGATGATCTCCGCATTGCCGAAGCCGGGGCGGACCCTGAACGCTTGGCCGCCCCCTTCCACCTGCACGCCGTTGCCGCCGGCACGGGCAACGAGATCGGCAAGCTGATCTTTCGTCGACGTTGGCGTCCGCAGGCTGTCGATATCGAGGTGCACCGTGGCAAATGCAATGGTGCCGTCGCGACTGATCTGTGCCGCGCCCTTGTCGTCATACGGCGACCCGATGCGCGAAACGTGTTCGACCTTGACCACCTTCGCGAACAGCGACTCCATCTGCTGGCGAACCTTCGCGTCGGCAACTCCGGCCGGTGAAGAAAATACGATGTCGGCAGAGCCACCGGCCTGGGCGGGAAACCGCGTCCGCAAGAGATCGGCGGCGTCTTGCGAGTCAGTGCCAGAGAGCTTGAAGGTTTGGCTCCACGCCGACCCGGCACCGTTCGCGATTGCGGTGAGCCCGACCAAGGCAACGAGCCAGACGACGACGACCACGCGACGATGTCGGTAACACGACCTCGCAAGACGAGCGAGCACGAACCCTCCTCGGGGCTGATCGGCACGGACCAGCGCGGTCGGGTGTCGTTGAGAAACGATTGGTGGAGACGATGGGAATCGAACCCACGACATCTACCTTGCAAAGGTAGCGCTCTGCCAACTGAGCTACGTCCCCCTCAGGGAGTGCTCAGACTATCGGCCCGACTGCGTCGGGAGAACCCAATCTTTCGTACGCTACGAAAATGGCGCGACTTCAGTTCGGCACATTCCTGGCACCCCACCATCCCCTCGGGGAGAGCCCAACCCGCCTGTTTCAGCGCGATCTCGATTTTGCTGAGCACCTCGACCGCTGGGGTTTCGACGAATTCTGGTGCGGGGAGCACCACAGCACCGGTTGGGAAATGATCGCCTCGCCGGAAATGTTCTTGGCTGCAGCGGGTCAGCGCACCCACAACATCGGCCTCGGTACCGGCGTGATCTCGCTGCCGTACCATCACCCGTTCAATGTTGCCCAGAGAATGGTGCAACTCGACCACATGACACAGGGGCGAGCCATGTTCGGAAGCGGCCCCGGCGCACTCCCGTCCGATGCGCGAAGCCTCGGCATCGACGCGCTTGTGCAGCGCGCTCGCCAAGACGAGGCACTCGGCGTGATCACGCGACTGCTGCGCGGTGAAGAGTGCATCACCTACGAGTGCGAATGGTTCACCCTGCGCGACGCTTCGTTGCAGATCTTGCCTGTGCAAGAGAACATGCCGATGGTCACCGCGTCATCGATCTCACCGAGCGGCATGAGGTTGGCGGGCAAGTACGGCATGGGCGCGTTGTCGATTGCCTCCAACTCCACCGAAGGCATTGCCGCCCTGCCGACACAGTGGGGCTTTGCAGAAGAATCTGCTGCACTTCATGGCCAGACCGTCGATCGTCAGAACTGGCGGGTGATGATGGCGTGGCACATCGCAGAGTCACGCGAGCAAGCCCGTCAGGAAGCTGTCGATGGATTGCAGCAGTGGCACAACGAGTACAACGTGCACGTGCTTGGGCGACCTGGCGCAAACCACGTGGAGAACAAGTGGGAACTGCTCGATGAGGTCACAGGTGTGGGCGCCACGGGGGCCGGAGCCGCAGTTGTCGGAACACCCGACGACCTCATCGCCGCCATCCGGCACCTGCAGGAGATCACCGGTGGTTTCGGCGTGGTGCTCGGCTTCGCTCACGACTGGGCCAATCGCGACGCGAGCATGCGTTCGTGGGAACTCGTTTCTCGGTATGTCGAGCCAGCGATCAACGGGACATTTCGCAGAATGCAGGTGTCAGCCGATTTCGTCCACGATCACCAAACCGAACTGATGGCCAGCGCCAGCGCCGCCGTGATGCAGGAGATCATGTCGCACGAAGGCGCCCAGCAGGCGATGGTCGTGACGATGCAACAAATGACTGAAAGGGCGAACCAGCGCGAATCTACGTTCCGGCCCGGCGCGGGCGTGCCTACGGATACAGCGACACCCGGCTGATCGCGTCAGTCGTCCTTGAGTGCAACCGCGTTCGGGGTGACGTTCATCTTCGGCTCATACTCGGCGATGACGATCTCACGCGCCTCGCCACGGATACTCATGCGAAGGTGCTCTCGGCACGAATCGCACGGGCCGTAAAAGCGTGCAGCAGCGACAGCGGAACAGCGAGGGCAAGTAAACGAGAGGGTCTCCATGACGGTCAACAACCTAGACCTACTCCGTGCGTTGCGAAGGCGATAGCGAGACCGCGATGTCCTCGGCGAAGTGGCACGCGACCTCATGGTTCGGCTCAATCGCGCGAAGGGTGGGACGCTCTTGCGAGCATCGGTCCTGGGCGTAGACGCACCGCGTATGGAAGCGACACCCCGCCGGAGGATTCGCTGGAGAAGGAAGATCGCCCTGCAAGACGGTGCGTCGCCGCGAGTCCTCAACGACAGGATCAGGCACGGGCACTGCGGACAGCAATGCAAGGGTGTACGGATGCATGGGGTGCGTGTACAGCAGTTCAGATGGCGCTGTCTCGACGATGGCACCGAGATACATCACCGCAACAGTGTCGGAGATATGGCGCACAACGGCGAGATCGTGCGAGATCAGCAGATACGTGAGCCCGAGTTGTTGCTGCAGATCGGCGAGCAGGTTGATCACCTGCGCCTGAATGCTGACGTCGAGAGCGCTCACTGGTTCATCCGCGATGATGAGATCCGGCTCAGCGGCAAGGGCACGGGCGATGCCAATCCGTTGACGTTGCCCACCGGAGAACTCGTGGGGGTATCGCCCCGCCGCCGTGCGCGGCAGGCCAACAGAATCGAGTAGTTCGGACACCCGTTGATGAACCGCTGCGCCGGTTCGGAGCTGATGGGTCCGGATGGGTTCGGTGAGAATGCTTTCCACGTTCTGACGTGGGTCGAGGCTGGCGTACGGATCTTGGAAGATCATCTGCACGTGACGCCGCGCCTTGCGAAGGTCTTCGCCCTGCACTGCGGACAACGTCACATCGTCGAATGTCACGGTGCCTGCGGTGAGCGGCACCAGTCGCAGGATCGCTTTGCCAACGGTGCTCTTGCCGCAGCCACTTTCGCCGACGAGGCCCAACGTTGTACCGCGCTCGATGGTGAGATCGACGCCATCGACAGCACGCACGGCGCCAACGACGCGGTCGAACACGATGCCGCTGGTGATCGGAAAGTGCACCCGAAGATCGCGAACTTCGAGCATCAGTGACCGCTCCAGATGGAGGCATTGACGGGTGCCGGGTTGACACAACGAACCTGCGCGCCAACATCAGTGGCGACCAACTCTGGTGCCGACCCACGGCAGGCGTCGATGACGGCCGGACACCGGGGCGAAAAAGCGCATCCCTGTGACCACGGGATGACGTCGCTGGGCGAGCCGGGGATCGGGATGAGGCGACCCTGCACGCCATCAAGACGCGGCACCGACGCAAGGAGACCACGTGTGTAGTGGTGACGAGGACTCGCGAAAAGCTGGTGGCGCTCGCCCGACTCGACCATGCGGCCGCTGTACATCACGTTCACGTTCTCGCACATTCCGGCGACGACACCCAGGTCATGGGTGATCAATACCAGTGCGGTGTTCGAGTCGCGAACCAGCTCGCGCAGAAGGTCGAGCACCTGCGCTTGGATGGTGACATCAAGCGCCGTGGTGGGCTCGTCTGCGATGAGCAGCGCTGGATCGGAGGCGATTGCGATTGCGATCATGACTCTCTGGCGCATACCGCCCGAGAGCTGATGTGGGTAGCTCTTGAGACGCCGGTGAGCCTCGGCGATGCCGACCCGGTACAGCAGCTCGATTGCACGGATACGCGCCTCGCTGCGGTCGAGATCCAGATGGCGTGTCAGCGTCTCGGTGAGCTGGCGTCCGATGGTGAGCACCGGATTCAGCGAGGTCATCGGGTCCTGGAACACCATCGCCGCACGACATCCGCGTACATCCTGCAACACATGCTCAGATGCACCGAGTAGTTCTTGGCCGTTCAGACGAACGCTGCCGCTCGTGGTCACGCCGCGGCTTGGCAACAACCCGAGAATCGCGAGTGCCGTCACACTCTTGCCGCTACCCGATTCCCCAACAATGCCAACCGTTTCACCGGCATGCACCGCAAAACTGACACCATCGACCGCACGCACGGCGCGGTTGCCGTGTGTCTGGAACGTGACATGGAGATCGTCGACGACGAGGAGTGGTTCTGTCATGATGCTCACCTTCTCAACTTCGGGTCGAGTGCTTCGCGCACGGCTTCACCAAACAGGTTGAAACCGAGCGCAGTGATGAGGATCGCGATGCCCGGGAATATCGCCAAATGCGGGGCCACATTGAGCAAGCGGGTCGTGTTCGCCAACATGCGACCCCATTCGGGGACACCAGGGTCGGCAGACCCCAGTCCGAGGAATGACAGCGCAGCAGCGTCGATGATCGCCGTAGAAAGCGCGAGCGACGCTTGCACCAACATCGGAGCCAACGAGTTCGGGACGATATGTCTCATCACGAGGGCACGGCG
>JAYTWP010000216.1:0-6104 GCA_043743395.1 Actinomycetota bacterium
CAACAGCCGCCGTTGCCACCTTCGTGGTCTGCGCCGGCCGTGACCGACGCAGTGTCTCGACCACGGTCCACGCCATGGCCAACAACGCGAACACAAGGATGCTCCAGAGCCAGAACATCAGGTAGTACCAGACAATGCCGAATATTCGGCTCATCGCAACCACCGCGAGCACGACGCTGACACTGATCACCGCATTGAGGTGAACGAGTCGGCGGTGCCGTAGCCGACATGCCTGCACCGCCGACAGTGCCCACGCAAACAACACCACGGCACCTGGTATCGCCGAGCCATTGATCGTGAAGGCAGTGCTCTTGAAATAGTCGGACTGATTGAATGCCTCGACCACCACCCTGAAGACGTTGAAGTGCTCGAAGAGCAATTGCACGCTGTGGCGTAGTCCGATGTTTTGCTGTGGTGGGTTGCGGAAATAGTCGCTCAGCTTGGTCAGATTGCCCGGAGTGTGCCGGAGTTGATCGGCGACCGGAGGCAACCACAACACGACGCCGAGTCCCACGGCCACAATCGAGTGCTGCTTGATTCGCGGCATCGCGATTGGCGCACCAAAACGCGTAGAACGAGCACGCACGACGAGCCACACCACCGTCAGCGCGCAGAGACCGCCGACAAGGCCGACGTAGGGCACATGGGTTTGGGTGCACAGCGTGCCCGCTGCCACGAGCGCGATGAGGGCAACACCGTCGCCCTCGAGCACAGACCACACGCTCATCAAGACAACGATAAACGCAACGAGAGGCAAGTACGGATTCCACGGCTGCGTCAGAACGTTGCTGCCATAGCCGCGCAGGATGACAGCGATCACGGTGGCAACCGCAAGACACACCCGCCATCCACCGCGCCGGTATGCAAGCCACAGCGCCGTGACGACCGCTGCAACATGGATGATGACCGAGCCGACCTCCAGCGAATACGACGTCGACCCGAGCAGCCGGTACGTGGGGGCGAGAAGGTAGAAGCTAAGCGGCCCGGGGTGGCTGCCCTGATTCGGTTGATCTCCGATGCGCCCGGGCAAGCCGATCAACGGCGTGTGCCGAGTGCCGACATCGCGAACACGAAACTCGGTCATCGCAAGATCGAGCACCGGATTCCAGTGGTGCCGACTGAGCGCGACGAGAGCGACGATCAGCGGTGCACACACCACAACAGACAACCACGCGACAGTGCGCACAGATTTCGACCACTGCATTGGCGAAAGTCGCGCCAGCCACATGGAGCGCTCAGGCATAACGCGCCGTTTGGTAGCGGGTGGCCTTGCGTTGCTTACGAATGAGCACTTCGGTATGGAGCTCTTTGATGATGCCCAGCGCCGACGCGTCCCACGTGAGCGTATGCGCGCGCCGTAAAGCGGCTTCGCCCATCTGACTGCGGCGGGCCTCGTCCAGAAGCAGATCGGCGATGACGTTGCCGAGCGAACTCAACTCGGCAAGTTCACCGGTGACGCCATTCACGACGCTGCATCGGTGACCGCTGATATTGGTCGCCACCGCGGGTGTGCCGCACGCCGCCGCCTCCGTGAGCGTGAGCCCCCAGCCTTCTGCCAACGATGCACTGCTGACGAGCCAGCTTCGCCGGTAGAGATCGAGCAAGCCTTCGCGCGCGATGTGACCGACCAAGGTGATCCAGGATCCAGCATCGTTCTCACGAATCATTGCCTCCAGACGGCTGCGCTCTGGCCCCTCGCCGGCAATGATGAGTTGCATGTTGGGCACCCTCTTGCGGGCGACCAGCGCAGCCTCCACCAACCGATCAAAGCGCTTCACCGGCGCGAGACGCCCCACTCCGAGCACGGTTGGTGCTGCATCGCGTTCTCCCCCCGTGCAGAAGAACGGATCGACACCGTTGTTCACAGCCGTGACACGGTCGGCGTGGAAACCGAGTGCGAGCAGTTCGGATCGGGTGGCTTCCGAGGGCGTCAGCATGCGCGACCGCCGATAGATCGGCGGCGCGATGCGCGTCTCGAGCACACGTCCGGCCGCAGCCAGCGGCCCCGGCAAGATCTGCCCCCACATCGGTCCATGTACATGGTGCAAGAACACGATCCGAGGCTGACGGCACCACAGCGGCGACATCCACGGTACGCCGTTCCAGATTTCGACGAGCGCGTCGTACTCGCCCATCCGGTGGATCAGCTCGGAGGCAACGGTGCGAGGAAACACATTAAAGCGACTACCGCGGCGCACGACCGAGTAGCCGGAGCGCTCGCTCGCCTCGGGCTGGCCCACCGCCGCAGATGTGCGATGCAGCACCTGCAGGCCCGCATTGGCGAAACGGCGCATGAACTCGTGCGCGTGCAGTTCGGATCCGCCAGCATCGGGGTCGTCGAGGTCACGCCACGCGAGTACGTGGATGCGTCGTGTCCCCATGCGCATCATCGCTGCGGCGAGTTCGTCGAGTTCTTCGGCTGGTGTCATGCTGGCCCGGACGCATCGTTCGCACGCGCCGATTCGGTGCCGAGCGACTCTGGGACAAACATCGCATGCGATTCTAGAAGGCAGCCGACTCGCTCCCCTGCCATCGGAACAAACTCACCTAGAATCGGCGGACCGTGTCAGATCCTCTTGCATACCCGAACGCGCCCTCGTCCGAGCTGAGCGCCGGCCCCCAGCAATCGCCACATCGGGCTTTTGTGCTTGGCTCAGCGTTGCATTGGCAACGCCCTCAGCGACTCGATCTTGTGTGCCTTGCGGTCATCGCTGCTGCGATTGCACTGCCGCTTCGCGGATTGTACGCCGCAACCGGAAGCACCATGGAGGAGGGCTTCATGCTCTACTTCCCCGAGCGGATCATGCATGGCGACATACCCAACGTCGATTTCCTCCATTTGTACGGACCCGGCTCACTCGACGCTCTCGTTGGTTGGTACGCGATGTTCGGCCACACGCTCGCCAGCGAACGAAGTTTTGGACTCCTCCAACATCTCGGCGTCATCTTCGGCATCTATGTGCTCGCAAGAGCGTGGGGGCGGTTCGCGGCGACCATCGCCGCGATGATGTGCGCAGTCATCGTGCTGACCCCCATCGGCCTGTCCGCAATGGCATGGGAAGGTGGAATCGCGCTCGGCGTCTGGAGCCTCGCGTTTGCAGTACGCGCGTACAACATCTCCGGATCGCCCGACGCACAAGAGCGTCGAGCATCGATCAATCGTTGCGTCGTGTCCGCTGGCGCATTCGCCGGTGCCGCACTCAGCTTTCGGCCCGACCTCATCATCGCTCTGACGCTCGCGCACACATGGTTGTTATGGCGTCGCCACCGTGCATCGATCACACGTTTCGTCGTCGGGCTCGCCGTCGGGATGCTCCCACTCTTTGTGCATCTCGCCGTCGCCGGGATTGGTCCCAGCTTTCGCGGAATGGTGCTCGATCCGGTGGTGCACCTCCGCCCGGGACGCACCCTTCCGGTGCCCCCAAGTTGGAATGGCTTCGACGCCGCGTTGCAGTGGATCGCCGAGCAATCTCCGCCGTGGTGGGGCATCCCGTCCGTCGCCTGGAACAGGCAGTTGTTCTATTGGTTCTTCGCGATGCTCTTTGCTATCGCTGCGAATCTGCTCGTGGCCCGACGCGCGCTGAAGCTCGGCAACATTGGCGGACGCGGCGTCGCGCTCATGATGGGCGCACTGTTTGGTCTTGGCATCTTGCCGCAGGCAATGCAGCGTCCCGACTCCACCCATTTGGCATGGGTCGTGTGCGTCAGCTTTTCGTTGTTACCCGTCACGATCATCGAGGTTCTCACGTGGGTACGACCGCATATGGCGAGCCGGACACGCCAGGTCGTCTCGTTCGCATCGATGGCCGTGCTGCTCCTCGTCGTGTGCCCCTTCTTCACGCTGCGCATGTACGTACTGCACGCGCGCGTCAGCGTTGGCAACAAGCCCGTGCCATTTCACGTGCAGCGCAACGACCGTCAGTTCTGGATGGGTAACGGCAGCGCTGCGCAGGCCTCGCGCGAACTCATCGTCGACCTGCAATCGCAAATGCGTCCCGGCCAGCGTTTGCTCGTCGGGCCAGCCGATCTCAGCCGCACGATCTACAGCGATGTGATGTTCTACTGGCTCTTCCCCGAACTGAAGCCCGCCACCTACTACATCGAGATGGACCCTGGTCTTGCCGACAAAGAAGGCTCGAGTCTCGCCTCAGACGTGCGCTCGGCGGATTGGCTGATCCTCACCAACTTCTGGACCGGGTGGCATGAGAACAACGCCTCGGACCACTACGGCTCAAAGGCTCCCAACAACGTCGTGGCCGCAGACTTCTGCCTTGTGCGCAAATACGGCAAGCGTGTCGTGCCATCGGCCAACGGCGATTACTGGCGCCCTGAAATTCTGCTCTACCGGCGCTGCGCCGCGGGCGATGGCGTCAGCCCAGCGGAAGTCGGCGAAAAACTGACCCCGGCAAATGCCGCAACAGGCTGAACACCACGCGCAGAATGCCCGGCGTCCAGACCGTACGTTTGCCGGCGCGTAGCGCCTTTGCGGTGGCCTGTGCGACTTTGTCGGGGGTGGTCGAGAACGGCGCTGCGGCCATGCCGGCAGTCATTGCCGAATGCACGAAACCCGGCCGCACGATGAGCACTTTGGCGCCCGTGCCTTCGAGTGAGTCGCCGAGCCCCTGAGCAAAGCCATCGAGTCCGGCTTTGGATGAGCCGTACACGAAATTCGATTTGCGAACACGCTCGCCCGCCACGCTCGACAGCACCACGAGTCGACCATGGCCCTGCACGCGCAGGCGTGCGGCCACGGCGAGCCCGATGCTCACCGACCCGGTGTAGTTGATCGTCACTAACGCGGCTGCGGCCGCAGGATCATGATCGAACGCGCTCTGCTCACCGAGCACGCCGAACGCCATAACAACGACATCGAGGTCTCCCATCGCTGCAACAACGTTGTCGACAAAGGCAGCGTGCGACTCGAACGCCACCGCATCGAAAGGCATCACGGTCACGACGACCTCGGCGGTACGAAGACTGTCGGCAGCAGATGTCGCGCGTGCCGCATCCACATCTCGCACGGCCAACACAACATGGCGAAGGGCTGGCGTCACCAATTCGCGAACAATGGCCAGTCCAATATCGCTCGTGCCACCGAGCAACACGATTGTTTGTGGCTCTCCAAATGAGTTCTGCATGTCATCCTTAAATCGAGGGAGTCGGTCAGTGCGCGGCGCGAATCAACCCTAGACGGCGTCCTAGGTCGCTCTGCCAGACACCGTCAGGATCGGCGCGATCGCGGATCGCCTGCCACTCTGCCAAGCGGGGGTAGCCGCGCCGAATCGCATCTGGTGTGGTGTGCGAATCTTTGGCCATGTAGTGGCGGCCACCCGCGTCGAGCACGACATGATCGAGTTCGTGGAGCATCGCTGCGAGACCGTTGGTGCCGGCAGGAATGTCGAGAGTGATTGTCCATCCGGGTGCCGGGAAGCTGAGTGGCGCCGGATTTGCTGCGCCGAAACGCTTGAGGACGGTCACGAAGCTAGCCGTGCCAGATGACGCAAGACGCTCGACCACACGTCGCAACGCATCTTCTTCTCCGAACGGGATGAGGATCTGGTACTGGACGAACCCGCGCGGCCCGTATGCCTGGTTCCACGCGCCAACCATATCGAGTGGATGGAAGTACTGCGGGATCGTCTGCAGCTCGCCGGTGCGGTACAACGGGGCCTTACGGAACCAAGCCTCGTTGAAGGCCTTGACCGACACTCGGTTCAGCGCGCTGATGGGCACGATCGGCGGCACGCTGGCCAACACCGCCGGCGAGTAGTCACGAGGTGAACGGCGGCCGGCCTCGGTGAGTTGGTCCACCGTGGCATGGTCGGCACGCGACAGGATGCTGCGACCGAGATGTCGACCCCTCGCCATCAGATCGATCCAGGCAACGGCATATCTGTACCGATCGTCGCCCTCCTCCATGAGGGTCATCACATGGTCCAGGTCATGGGCGCGCGTCGTGTCGACGATGCAGCGGCTCGTCTCGATCGCCAACACATTGATGGTGACATCCAGGATCACGCCGGTGAGGCCCATCCCGCCGATCGTGGCCCAGAAAAGCTCGGGTTGCTCGGACGGGCTGAGCTCAGCGACGGTGCCGTCCGCCA
>JAYTWP010000217.1:0-13096 GCA_043743395.1 Actinomycetota bacterium
GTTGACGTCGGTGTCGACGAGTTCGAGACCCAAGAGCGCCCTAGCCTGCGCCTTGACGTCGCCCCAATTCGCCATCGAGCCATCGATGTTGCCGAGCAACTTTCCGGTCGACTGAGGATGGTTGTTGGCGTCAAGTGCGTATTGACGCAGAAACACCTGATGCGAGGAATGCGAGGCGTACGCCTGGCTGAGATCGACCCATGGTGAGTCCGTGTTCACTGCCTCGTGGATGTCGTCTGCGCTCTCGTCAACGGAAGGCGTCGACGCAAGATCACCGACGATGCCGTCAGGTCCGGGCTGCATGCGGCCGCGAGTCAAGACCATGAAACGACTATTGAGAGGAACGAATTTCGGATTGCCTGGCACCGGGTCGTCGATTGTTCCGGCGATGCCGTCGATACCAACAATCAGTGGATCGTCATCGCGCAACGGCACAAAAACCGTGCCGCTGCCACCATTGGTAATCTTGTCGAGTCCGTGATCGAAGAACTGACCAAAGATTGTGAACAACGAGTTGTAGGGCGGCGACAGACCGACGTCGGTGGTCACGTTCGGGATGAACAACGTCTGTCCGGCTGGCACGCAGTCGGGGGTGGGTGTATTGGGTGCTGTGCAGGGAAAGACGCCGACATTGCCCTGGGTACGAACCGGGGATGCCGCGGCCGCGACCGCGGCGGGGTTGTTCGAGGTCTGATCAACGATCAGGTTGCTGATCAGTCGAGGCTGGGTGTCGAACACCGAGCCCTTCGTCTGCAGGTACGACGTGGGCCTCGTGCCACTGCCCGGTCCGAAGAAATCAGTGGGGACTGCTTCGGCATCTTTGAACACCGGGGTGGTCAGTCGAGGAAATACCTGATCGGCAGCGCCGAACTGTTCCTGGCCTGGTTGCAGGTTGTTGCACGAACCATCGATGGTGCGCAGGCCGAGAGCGATCAAGGGACTGGGAACCTGGTCAGGTCCTGTGCCCAACAAACCGGCACACGGATTGGTCGGTGTCGCCGTCAAGGTGTGATGCTCTGCGATCTTGATCTGCGAGAGGATGAACGACATGTCCGATGCCGTGACGGTGAACCCCTGCCCGACCGGTGCGGCGACCGATTGGCCGAGCCCACTCCCAGTAATGAAGCCAGTGCTCAGCATCGTCAGCGCAACGCCGAGCGCTGTGAACTTGCGGCTCCGCGTGACCGGAGCCTTGCGGTCAGCCAATGCGACCGTCCGACGAGAGTGGCGCGCCGAGCGCTCGAGCACCGCCTGCTTGCGAGCGGTGAGGTCGGCATTGAGATTGAAATGACCAGACATTGCAGACTTCCTCTAACTTTTGGCCCGGTCCCGAGGGGGATCCACAATCAGAGTCACATAGGAGGTCGTAGGGCGCAAGGGGGCCATTCGCACCGCAACTAAAGGCCCTAAGGGCACATGCGAAACCGCGCTTATGGCGTAGGCCACAGCATGCGCAATGGGCAGGTTCGCCTCGTACCATGCCGACGAATGGACACCCAAAGGCTGCGAACAATCGCTCACAAATGAGGTATTGGACGACCGTGAGGAGTCGCACATGATGCCCCTCAGCTGGGCAAATACCGAACTCTAACTCGGGGCGTACGACCTCGGCTGGCTGGTAGACACCACGTTCGCAAGCATCCATCCTGCTGCCAACGAAAGCAGACACTTGGCGAGACTCATCACAGCATCAACAGTCACTGAGCGTCCTCACGCGAAATGTGATCGACGACCAGTACCCTCGCGGCCTACGACCTCCCGAGAGCAACACATGGGTCAGTTCTTGGCCCCTACTCGCCGGTTCATGGTCAGGCTGCGGCGGTCACAGCGGCGATATCGGCCGTGGGTTGCGACCGGCGCCGCTCGTTCTTCGCCTTCGACTCAGCAGCACGCAATCGAATGGCACCCGCGATGCCCTCGGGGTTCTGGATGGCGGTGATGATCAACAGTGCACCACCGATGAACGCCTCCCACTGACCGAGCGACCCGATGACCCGATTCGTTGCGAAGAACGCGACGCCCGACGACGCAACGATGCCTGCCGTGATCGCCCCACTGACGCTCGTAATTCCTCCGAGGTACGCAAAGGCAAGAGCGGTGAGCGATGCCACCGTGCCGTATGAAAGCTCAGAGACACTCGCGAAACGGTACGCGATAAGACAGCCACCGATTCCGGCAATGAACGACGACATCGAGAAAACAAGCATCTTGCCGCGGGCAACATCGAGGCCGATCGCACTGGCCGCACGCTCATTCGAACGAATGGCGAGCATTCGGCGCCCGGTTGCACTCCGGCGGATGTTGGCCACCGCCAGCGACAAGATGAGAGCTACAACGACCAGAAAAATGCCGAACACGGGCCGCGATGACTTGGTCCCGAGCACCAGCCCGAGATCCCAGCTACCCAACTTCGGATGAGGAATCTTGGCTCCGCCTGAGGAAGCGTCGCCGACGAAGGCAGGGTTTTTGAAGATGAACTCCGAGATTGCGACCCCACCAGCAAGGGTGATGATGGCCAGGTTGGTGCCACGCACGCGCAGCGCTGGAATGCCGACGACAATGCCAAAGATCGTCGCCAAACCAGCTGCCAACAGCGGCGCGATTGGAAAGGGCACGTGCCAGTGGACTGCCAATTTTGACAATGCAAATCCGGCGACGCCCGCAAAAGGCATTTGCGCCAGCGATGTCTGCCCGCCGAACCCGGTGAGCACGACGAATGAGAGAGCCAGAACAGAGGCGATCACCGAGGTCATGATCGCAGCACGCCACAGCGGACCGAGCCAGAGAAGTCCCCCAATCGCAAGCGCGAACGGAACAATCACTGTCGTCGGCGTCACTTTCGCCTGAGGCACGGCCGGCAGCTTCCAGCCAGCAACGGCCCCACGATCGGGAAGCCGTTCGCCAAGAACAACCATCGCAACGATGATGACCAGGAACGGAAGTCCGTCACGAGCACCGTATTTCGGGAACCAGCTGAGATCGTTTTGCAGTTTGGCAAAGCTCGATTGGACCATCCCGATGGCCATGCCGACGGCGATCGTCGGCCAAACGTAGCGAAACTTGCCAAGCAATGCTGCGCCAAGAGCTGGAATAAGAAAGCCGAATGTGTACAGCCCCGAGCTGAGCTGAATCATCGGGGCAGCCAAAATAGCGATCGTGGCGCCGACCAGAGACGCCAGAACAAAACTGAGGCCAGCGAGAAAGTCAGGCGAGAACCCAAGAATCATCGCGCCTTTCTCGTTCTCCGCGGCGGCGCGGGTAACCAGCCCAGTACGGGTGTAACGAGAGAGCAGCCACAGCACCAGACCGATGATGATGACGATGAGCGCGAGCCAGAGCCCGTCTCGTGGCACGGTGAGATCGCGAGCAATCGTGACGGGCCCATTGGGCAAAATCGCTTTAACCCGAACAGTGGTCTTGTCGCCGAAGCGCCGATCAACCAATGAGGTGAACACGATCACGAGTCCGATGCTGGCCACGACCTTGGCGAGAGCTGGGGCGCGCCGGAGAGGTCTGAAGACGAGCCCATAGACCATCAGACCAATCAGCGCGGCCGTGAGCAGCGCCAGCCCCATCGCCCAGAGCCACCCGACATCATGATCGAAGTGGTACCTCGCCGGCAGTCCTGGCACCGGAAATGGGTAGGCCCCGTTACGCAAGTCGGCGTACACATAGGCGGCCCACATCGACATGCCACCGAAGGCGAAATTGACGACGCCCGAGCCCTGGTAGGTGATCACCAACCCGAGCCCGAACGCCGCAATTATCGCACCTGCCCCGCTGCCGAGCAGCAGGTAAAAGATGTAATCGATCATCAGGCCGCGAGCTGACGAATCATCGACCTCATGGCAGATAATCCAAAGCCGACACGGCCTCGAGGCCATCAACCGTCAGCACCTTTCCGCCAGCCGTGTATTCGGCGAACGGGAATGTGAACGAACAAAAGGTCGGGTACTTCGGGGCCTTGCCACACGCGATGTCGGCGCCCCCGGGCCACAACTTGAGATCGGTGGAGCTACCGAGGAATGCGTACAGAGAAGCTCCGGTCACCGCCTCACCTTTGGTCTGCATGATGTTTGCATATTCGGCGAGCGACATGATCTCGATCAGCCCAAGGGCGCCGAGGCCCAACGCTGTGGAATCGATCTTGTCTGGCGCAACCTTGAGCACCGGGGCCAAGATGTTCTGGAGAATCGCAAGCTCGGGCGTGTCTTTCTGCGTTTGCACACCGATAAACGTCCAACCGAGAGCATCGTCGCCGACCTGCTCCATCACGTCTTTGCCCGAGCAGATGCCCGTCGTCAACACCGGAATCGTGATCTTGAGTGCAGCTCTGCCCTTGATCGTGCCAATGCATCCTGCGTCGGAGTACAACGAGACGAGTAGGTCGGGTTTGTCGGCAGCTGCTTGTCGCATCAGACCCTGATACCCAGCGTCAGTCTCGTTGTCGCCACCCTTCACCGTCTTGTGCGCAATGCCGGCCTTGTCGAGTGCAGCGGTCAGCGATGCCTCAGTCGACGCAGCGCCCGCGTTGGACGCACTGACGATGCCGACCGTCTTGGCCTTGTAGTGGTTCTTCGCTACCGCGGCTGCAGCCCCCATCGTGGTGGCGTTACCTCCGGTCAGGAACAGGGCGTTGGCCGTGTTATCAGGAGGCAAAATCGGCAGAACGCCCACGACGGGAATTTTGGCCGCCGTGTATGTGGCGTAGTCGGGGAACAGATCGAGGCCGAGCAGAACCATCTCGACCTTCTTACCGACCAACTCCTGCGCGCAGGCCTGTGAGGTATTGGGATCGCCCTTGACGATGCACGTCTCGAGCTTGATCTTGCGCCCTCCCATGCCACCATGTTGATTGAGGTAATCCACCGCGCCTTGGACGTCGAGTCGCATCTCGGGGAAACTCAAACCAGGTGTGCCTTCGCTGTTGACGAGGCCGAGCACAATTTGGTCGCCCGTCGCTGGCCCAAGGTCGGGGAACGCTTGCGATGGTGGTGCGGCTTGCTTGGGCGTCGTGTCCGCTGGCGGCGTCGTCGTGCCACCCGTTGCCGGGGTGGTCGCAGCGGTTGTGCCGGCGGCCGGCGTCGTGGTCGCCGTCTTCTTGTCGCTGCTGCACGCAGTAGCAATAAGTGCAAACACGACGAACGCAGCGCACAATGACGCTCCTCGCCCTGTACGACGTGATGAACGGTTTGCTGATCTGCTCATGGTCTCCCCCTTGTCAGGACGTCGGATCGCCCGACGCCATCGGCATTCGTTTCATTCCCCAACCATCGCCGTTGTGGCTTCCCCCAAGAAGCACGATTTGGCGATTTGCATTCGGACCGTATCACGAGCGCCCGAGCACACTCTACTCACAGTAAGTTAACGCAGCCGGACGACACCGTCGATGCTCAAACGTCATCGGTGAGCCCCATTGCGGAACCAGCACTGAGGTCATCCATCGCAGCGAAGGTCCGCCGCACGAGTACGTCGAACAGCGCCGCGCCGCGCTCGTTCGATGGGTCGATCGTCAGCAGACTCGCACCGAACGACACCGCGTAGAAAACAAGTCCCTCGGTGTAGCCACGCCACACACTCTCCACGGTGACGGCATCGCTTGGCACACCCGCGGCATGCAGCCCGGCGACGTAACGGTCGATGAGCGCATGTTCGTGAGCGCGGCGCATTTCGACCGTCAGGTTGTTCGCGCAGAAGTACACGAGGTCGGCTTGACCTGGAGCACGCATGCTCAATTGCCAGTCGATGACGGCGACCGAGCCGTCGTCGAAGAAGAACAGATTGTCGAGCCGGAAGTCGCCGTGGGTCATAGTGATGGGATCATCGAAGTGACCCGCGATCCATTCGGGAATTGTCGGCACGAACTGCTCGCACCAACGCAGGCATCGCGACGGAAGTTCATCGCCATACTTCGCGAGAAAGATCGGCCAACCGATTTCGAACAGAGGGCCGAGCGTGAGCACCGATGGGTCGTCGAGACCTGGCATCCACGTGAGCGATGCCAACTGAGGATGCTCGAACCATGCAGCGTGATGTCGGGCAAGTACATCGATGGCACGTTCGGCCTGATCGAGCGTTGCGCCAGCAACGTGATCACCCGCCACGGCCGGCGCGAGATCTTCGAGAACGAGACACGAGGGGTCAGCGATGTTCGCCAACGCTCGGGGCACACGAATCGTGAGTTGCGGAGCAACGTCTCGATAGAAGCAATGCTCACGTTCCCATACGCGCATCGACTCGCCGACGAACCGTCCACCAGGGTCGGCCGTTGGTAACTTCACGATCACGGACTTCGGAGCCGCTGGATCTGTTGACGTGAGCACGACCCGCGCCAACTGCCCCATGAATCCTTCACCTGCCGCGATCTGGCGGACATCGATGGCGTCGAGCGAGAGGCCGAGCACATCGGATAACCAATCGACGGTGACGTCGTCCAACGTCTGAGGCGTCATGAAGTCCCTTCAGTCTGTACAGGCCCGGTGGCTAGGAGATGACCTCGGGCGAACGGATCCACATCAGGTTCGCATCGAAGCTCAGTGAATAGTCCGGAGTGAATTCGATGATCACGCGATGGGGTGAATCGAGGAACTTTTGAAACGCTTTCGCCGCTTTGTCGTCGTCAGATCGGATCGATTGAGCGAACTCGGGATAGAACCAGTCCTTGGTCTCACGATCGTCGTGCACGACGCACGTGCCCTTGTACGTGACGGTCTTTCCACCGCCCATGCGCGTGCCGGTGCTGTTGAGGCAGAGCGAAGCTCGAGGAAACCGTCGAAGCGCCGAAATGCGCTTTCGTCGCTCGGCCGCCGTGAGCCAAAACTTGCCATCCTTGGGAAGGCACGACATCACCACGCCGAATGCCTCGCCCGCCGCATTCGTCCACATGAAAACGCACTCACGTTGAACTTGGACAAGCTTGGCTTCGAGCTCGGGCGTCAACGCACATTCAGTCAGGTCTTCGTAGTCGTCTGACATCAGTCGGCCACACTGCTCGGGATCCAGTTGCCGTGGAATCCGAATGGAACTCGCGGCAGGTGCACCACCGCGATCGGATCGTCGGACATCGTTGCTGCATCGAGGACGACGAAGTCGCTGGTGTTCGTCGACTCGTCGTAGACGTACGTCATCAGGTAGCCGTCGTCTTCGGCCTTGCTGTTAGCGGCAGGGACAAAAACGGGTTCTCCCGGCATCCGACCGCGGCCCAGGTTGAGAATCTTGCGCTCACCCGTTTGGCGGTCGTACTTAGCGATCGCACCTGAGGTACTGGAGGGGTCGGCGAACGCCGCCTCGGTTGCGCCGGCCATCATGTAGCCGTAGCGATGCTTGAGGCCAACGACGGAGTCGGCCACCCGTGGGAACTCGGCGGGAAGGTCATCGACTTGCTCTTCGTGCACGCTGCCGGTGACGGTGTTGATCGTCCAGCGATACAGCGATGGCGGTGGGAAGTCCATCGCGCTGTCGCGCCAGACGTGATCGAGGCGAGCAACGTCGAGCACGATGTTGTCACCGTCCTCGTAGGAGTTCATCGGATGGAACACGTAGCAAGGATCGATGTCGAACCACTTCACGGAGGCGTTGTTGGCGTCGCGCGGCATCACGCCGAGGCGGGCGGCGTAATCGTTGTCCCAGTGGATCGGCATCTCGCCACGCATTGCGAGGTCCATGTCGAACACGGCCGGTAGATCCATGATCACGATGTGATTGCGGGTGACGTTGAAGTCGTGCATCATCGTCGGCCCGCCGACGGTGATCTCTTCTGACTGCACCAAGGTGCCGTCGGCCGAGACGCGATGGTAGGTGAAGTACGGCTCCATGAATGAGTAGCCAAACCCAAGCATCTCGCCGGTGGCTGGACAGATCTTCGGATGAGCGGTAAACGGGCCGGTGAGTCGACCTGCGAAATCGGTCGGCCCGACCGTCTCGAGGAGCCCGTTGAGCACGTAGGGGAAGTGGCCTTCCTCGAGCGCCATGATGAGGCCGGCGTGGCCGATGATGTTGGTGTTCGCCTTCGACGACTTCATGTCCATCATCGTCGCCGCGACATCGATGACGAGCTTGTCGGGATCTGCGATGAAGGGCGTGCTCACGTAGCGATTGCGATACCACTCGGCCTTGCCGTCACGAAGGCGAATGCCGTGGATCATGCCATCGCCGAGGAACGGATGATCGGCCATACCCGTGATCGGGTTCGCACCATTGCGCAGGTAACGACCATCGAGCTCTGGGGGCAACGAACCCGTGACAGCAAGATCGGTGAGTGTCAACTCGTCGCGAACGGGCGCTCCGTTACCGCGAAGGAAAATCGGGACATCTTCGGTCATCGCCATCTGGCTCTCCCCCTGTTTGTATTTGGTGACTCGCAGTCCGTCTTTGAACGACGGGTTTGCGAACGTGTTGTCTTTTCTAGCACTTCCGCGACAGTAAATCTACCACTGGTAATATCGGCGGCTTGCGGTGGTCTACCATCCGTGCGTTCATCGGCTGAGCGCACCTGAACCCACCCCCACCCACCCACCCACCTGACAAGGGAGACCCCCACGTGAACCACGAACTTTTCGAGTTGACCGGCGATGTCGCCGTCGTCACTGGCGCCGGACGAGGAATCGGCGAGGGCATTGCGGTCACGCTGGCCGATGCCGGTGCAGCCGTGGTGTGCGCAGCACGCCGCGGCAATGAGATCGAACGCGTCGCCGCGTCCATCCGCGACCGCGGCGGTCGAGCGATCGCGGTGACTACCGACGTCACCGATCGCAAGGCCGTCGAGGCACTCGCGGACGCTGCAGTTGCTGAGTTCGGCAAGCTCGACATCTGGGTCAACAATGCGGGTGGCTCACCGATACAGGCAGCGCTCATCGACCTCGATGAAGCCGAGTGGCAGGCAACCATCAACCTCAACCTCACAGCCGTGTGGGTCTGCACGACGGTGGCCGCGCAGCACATGGGCGACAACGGCAGGGTCGTGAACATCTCGTCGCGGGTTGCGACAACTCCCCTTCCGGGCAGCGGCCACTACGGCGCAGCCAAGGCGGCCGTCAACTCGCTGACGCAAACCTTCGCCAAAGAGCTCGGGCCGCGCATCAGGGTCAACTGCATCATGCCGGGTGCCGTGCCAACCGAGATCATGATGACTGCGCTCAAGCTGGACGACGCCGATATCCCGGGGTTGGAACGTAGGTTGCGATTGCCGATGCGCCGGCTCGGCACGCCGGGAGACCTCGGTGCAGCCGTGCTGTATTTCGTGTCTCCCGCCTCGAGTTGGGTCACCGGCCAGATCCTCGCCGTCGACGGGGGTATGTGAGATGGAACCGTTGGTCAACCACAAGGTCGTACTCGCTTCACGCCCGAACGGCATGCCCGAACTGTCCGACTTCCGCGTGGAATCCCTTCCAGTCGCGGAACCCGAGGCCGGCCAGGTCGTGATCGGGGTCGATGTGCTCTCGATCGATGCGTTCATCCGCACTGTCCTGGACGAGCGTAGCTATCACGGATCGGTTCAACTTGGAGGCACCATCACAGCGCTCGGGGTCGGTCACGTTCTGGACAGCACCGTCGACGAACTGCAGCCTGGGGACGCCGTCTTCGGTCCGCTCGGCGCGCAGACGATCGTCACACTGCCTGCGTTCGCGGTCCGCAAGCTCGATGTCAGCCGAGTGCCGGCCACTACGTACCTCGGCGCGCTCGGGCTGACCACCGGCCTCACCGCGTATTTCGGTGTGCTCGAGGTGGGGGCAGTGAAGCCTGGCGACACCGTCGTCGTGTCGGGTGCCGCCGGTGCTGTTGGCTCGCTGGCCGGACAGATCGCACGTATCGCCGGCGCCGGCCGCGTCATCGGCATCGCAGGCGGTCCCGAGAAGGTGTCCTTCCTTGTCGACGAACTCGGCTACGACGCGGGCATCGACTACAAGAACGAGAACGTAGAAGCGCGACTTCATGAGCTCGCGCCCGACGGTATCAATGTGTTCTTCGACAACGTCGGTGGCGACACACTCGACGCCGTGCTGATGAACATCAGCGAAGGCGCGCGAGTCGTCATTTGCGGAGGTATCTCGCAGTACGCCGATATGAACCACGTCACCGGCCCGAGAAACTACCTCAAGCTCGCTGAACGGCACTCACGCATGGAGGGCTTCGCCGTCACCCACTTCCATGCACGATTCGCCGAGGCAGAGACCGCTCTGTCCGAGTGGGTCAACAGCGGTGCACTCGTCGTTCACGAACAATTCGAGCACGGCATCGAACGATTTCCACACGCGCTGCAAACCTTGCTCAACGGTGGCCACCGCGGCAAGATGCTGCTGGACGTGAGATGAGCGGTCCCCGCGACGCAGACAACAATTGGAGGAGCGATGAGTAGCGAGCAGCCCGTTCAAGTGCGACGGTCACCGGGCGTCAGCTATCAGCAACTGCTCGACACGGATACGCACGAGGTGCCGGCCGTGCTGCGCCTCGAGTCACCACGATTCCTCGGCAACGAAGACATCTCGATCGACCGCTACATCTCTCGCGAGTGGCACGAACGCGAAGCGAGCAATCTCTGGAGTCGGGTGTGGCAATACGTCTGTCGCGAGGACGAAATCCCTGAAGTCGGCGATTACCAGATTTACGAGATCGTGCGGTCGTCGTACATCGTCATCCGTACCGCTGCCGACACCATTCGCGCCTACCCCAACGCGTGTCTTCATCGCGGACGTCAGCTCAAGGATTTCGACGGGCGTTGTTCCGAATTGCGTTGCCCGTTCCATGGTTTTGCCTGGACGATCGAGGGAGCGTTGCACGATGTTCCCGCGCAATGGGACTTCGAACACATCAATGCCGATGAGTTCGCGCTGCCGGATTGCCAGGTTGGCGTGTGGGCCGGTTTCGTGTTCATCAACCCAGATCCCTCGGCCGAGCCCCTGCTCGACTTCCTCGGCGAGATCGTCGATCAGTTCGCAGAGTGGGATCTTGCCAACCGCTACAAGCAAGCGCATGTGGCAAAGGTGATTCACGTCAACTGGAAGATTGCCCAAGAGGCCTTTTGCGAAGCGTTCCACGTGAACGCGACCCATCCGCAGGTGATGCCCTACCTCGGCGACACCAACAGTCAGGTCGACATCTGGGAGAACTTTGCCAGAGTGATCACTGCCGGTGGGACCTCCAGTCCGCTGCTGTCGTGGACACCGACCCAGGACGAAATGATGAAGGCGTTCATGGACGTGCGCGTGGATCAGGTCTCACCGATTTCAGTCACCGACGACCAGTCGATGAGGGCCATCGGTGCGGCGGTGAGTCGTGAGCGCTGGCGTATGGCGGCCGGCGATTGGGTCGATCGAATCTCGGACGCAGAGATGATGGACAGCATTGACTACACCGTGTTTCCCAACTTCCATCCGTGGGGCGCGTTCAACCGCATTGTCTACCGGTTCCGACCGAACGGCGACGACCACCGCAGCTCGATCATGGAGGTCATCTTCCTGGCGCCGTACATCGGCGAACGGCCACCACCAGCGCCGGTGCATTGGCTGTCAGAAGATGAGATTTTTACCGATGCGTCCGAACTCGGAATGCTGGCAAAGGTCTTCAACCAAGATCTGTTCAACATGCCCAAAGTTCAATCCGGCCTCGAGGCAACGCGCAAGCCGGGCATCACGCTCGGCAGCTATCAAGAGTCGAAGGTGCGCTGGCTGAACAACAAGCTCGACGAATTCATGAGGAGGCCCTGATGCTCGGTATTCGGCACCCGTTCACACACGCCCTCTACGAGCAAGACGGGCAGGGTCACATTTTGGTCACCGACGACGCACGATGGGGTCGATTCACCACCGAGGGCAGATGGCTCGAAGGCGAACTGCGCGAATGCGATCCACACTTGTGCGGCTGGGTCGGCGGCCCGATCATTGCCAATCACCGACTGGTCGAAACATCGTCGTGACGGAGTTGGTGCTCAGCCACTTCAGCCTCGCACCACGGCACCCGATTGAGCACCGCGTGCAGTTGGCCGCTCAGGCCGGGTTCGACGGAGTCGGCCTCTACATCGGCCACTACGCACAGCTCGAGCGCGACGGAGTCGCTCCAGATGCGCTGCGCGATCTGCTCGGTCAACACGATGTTCGGCTGCGCGAGATCGAGGTGATCGACGGACTCGGTGCCGACGGAGCAGGGGGCACACGCGCCGGCGCACACGAAGCGATCGCGTATCGAATGGCAGACGCATTCGGGTGTCGATCGTTGCAGGTGATCGGACCCGCTGGCGACGACATCCATTCCGCCATCAGCGCGTTCGGGGCATTGTGCGATCGGGCAGCCGACCACGGTCTCGTCGTCAGCCTCGAGTTCTTGCCATTCACCGACATCGTCAACACGCACGACGCGCGCCGCATCGTCGAAGGCGCGAGCCGCTCGAACGGTGGCATCTGCGTCGACATCTGGCACCACGAACGTGGTGCTCGCGACCTCGATGCGATCGCCGCTCTACCGGGCGACCTCGTCACGGGCATTCAATTGAGTGACGGCACGCGTCTGCCAATCGAGCCGGATTACTTCACGGATTGCCTCGCCAATCGAGTCGCGCCCGGCGATGGTGAATTCGATCTCGCTGCCTTCATGGCAGCGGTGCGCTCGACGGGGACCACAGTGCCCGTGTCCGTCGAGGTCTGCAGTACGACAGGCTGGGCCGATCCCGAGCATCATGTTCAACAGATAGCGGCCGGAGCAAGGAGATTCACATGAGCACTGCGCCATCACCAGAAGATCGCTTTGCCATCATCGATGTCACGTTCCGTTACTGCTGGGCGTTGGACTCGCGCGACCTGGGCGGCCTCGACAGCGTGTTCCTCGAAGACGCGCAGGCCGACCTTCTCGCCCCACGCCTCATCGGGCGCGAGGCAATTCGGGCGCGCATCGCCTCAGCGATCAATCCGCTGGACGCGACTCAGCACACCGTCACCAACCACATGATCACCGTCGACGGCGATCGCGCCACGTGTCGTTGCTATCTCCATTCGCAGCATGTACGCAAGGTCGCCGAGGGCAGCCCGAACTACGTCGTCGCCGGACGCTACGAAGACGAACTCGTGCGCACACCCGATGGTTGGCGCATCGCTCTGCGGCGGCTGGT
>JAYTWP010000218.1:0-1762 GCA_043743395.1 Actinomycetota bacterium
TCGGATACATGACTGGGGCATCGGCGAGGACTGTATAGATCTCCCATGGGATCTCCGGGCCCGACACCCACACCTTGTCTTGCACGGCGAAGCAACACGTCGTTGACTCCTGCACATCGCATGCTGCACCCTCGGCCTGCATGCGGCTGGCCGCGGCGCTGACCTCGTCTGTGGACTCGACTTCGACGCCCACGTGATTCAACGTGCCCGGCTCGCCCTGGCCGGCGATCAACACCAACTTCAGCGGTGGCTCGGCAATGGCGAAGTTGGCGTAGTTCTCGCGGATCTTCGCGGGCGGGGTCTTGAACAATTTGGTATAGAACTCGATCGAGGCATCGAGATCTCCGACGTTGAGTGCGAGTTGGACGCGAGACATGGTTTCCTCCAAATGTTGGGCAATCAGGGTGGGCAATCAGGGTGGGCAATCTACATCGATAAACATCAATGTATCGAGTGTGCCGTAAAGATCGACGTTGGTCAATAGATTTCTTCGATGGTCTTCGATATAGTTCGGTCATGGTAGGCCGCAAGAATGCAACGCTCGATCCGATCGCTTGTTGTGCGCCGGTCAGCGCCGATGCGCTCGATGCGAAGCAGGCCGAGCTACTCGCCACTTCGTTTGCCGCGCTGGCCGACCCGATCCGCCTTCGGTTGTTGTCGTTCATCACGTCTACGACTGGCGAGGTGTGCGCGTGCGATCTCGTCGAGCCGTCTGGTCGGTCGCAGCCAACCGTGAGCCACCACATGAGAATTCTCGTCGACGCCGGTCTCGTCACCCGTGACAAGCGCGGTCTGTGGGTCTGGTATCGGGCCGTTCCCGAACGACTCACAGCGCTACGCGCCGTGCTCGGCTGACCGATCGGTCCGCGACCACGACAACCACAAGGAGGATCCAATGACCGCCCCCCGCACCTCCATCCACGACCAAGTCCAGGATCACTACGCCGCCGCAGCGAAGATTGCTGATAGCGGTCGGGCGGCCTGCTGTGAACCGGATCAATCTCAGTGGGGCCTCGCCCATTACGACGAACTCGGTGACCTTCCCGACGCGGCCGCCCTCGCAAGCCTCGGCTGCGGTAACCCGGTCGCCGTCGCGGACCTCTCCATTGGCGACACCGTGCTCGACCTCGGGTCCGGCGGTGGCATCGACGTCCTGCTGTCCGCGCGCCGCGTTGGGCACACGGGCTACGTCTATGGCCTCGACATGACACCGGAGATGCTTGCTCTTGCCCGGCGTAGCGCCACCGAGGCTGGTGCCACAAACGTGGAGTTCCTCGAGGGTCAGATCGAGGCCATGCCACTGCCCGACGGCTCGGTCGATGTGATCATTTCGAACTGCGTGATCAATCTCTCTCCAGACAAGCCGGCCGTTTTCGCGGAGATGTTCCGAGTCTTGCGGCCCGGTGGCCGAATCGGAATCAGTGATGTCGTCACCGACGATCACCTCACGGCGCAGGAGCGTCTCGAGCGAGGGTCGTTCGTCGGCTGCATCGCCGGTGCGCTGCCGATCACGGAGTATGAAAATGGCCTTCGCGCTGTTGGCTTCGCGGACGTGTCGATCTCATTCACGAACACGGTGGGCGATGGCGTGCACAGCGCCATCGTCAAAGCCATCAAGCCTGCAACGCGCTAAGAGCCAAGGCCCCCAGATGAGCCCCTATCGCGGGATGTCCCGCCATGGCACATCTTTGTCGAGCCTCGGCTCGCCCGGTAGGCCCAGCACGCGTTCGCCGATGATGTTGCGTTGGGTCTCGTCGCTGCC
>JAYTWP010000219.1:0-35325 GCA_043743395.1 Actinomycetota bacterium
GCGGCTACGAGGCTGCGTTCGATGCCGACACGATGGTGCGCGGCATCTGCGCGCGCCTGCTCGTCGGCGCGTAGACGGTGTTCGGTCTCCTCGATGCGACGTTCGAGGAATTGCTGGCGCTCGACCAAGGCTGCATTTCTGACCTCGAGATCCTTGCGACGTGATGCAAGCAACGCGGTGCGCGACTCGATGCGCGCTCGCGCTTCGCCGCGCGCCCGGGCTGCATCGGCTTCGGCTTGCTCATCGGCCTCGAGCGCGGGCACGAGCGTCTCGAGCTCGGCGATGCGGCCCCGCTCACGTTCAAAACGCTCGGACGCTTCTGTGATCACTCGTAGGGCGGCTTCGGTCTCGGCGGTGACCTCGCGGCGATCACTCTGCACACGTACGAGTGCTTCTGACGCTGCAGTGAAGCGCGCGTCATTCGCGTCGAGTCGTCTCGTGAGGTCGGCTTCTGTCTGACGGGAGGCATGCAACTCGGCCTTCGCCGCACGAAGGGATGCGTCACAACGCTCGAGTTCTCCAGCTGCCTGGCTCGAACGTTCGATGGCTTCTTCGAGAGCGGCAGCCGTTGCACCACCACCAGACGTTCCGAGACGCCACCCGGCGCGACCGAAACGATCGCCGTCGTCGGTCACTACTGTTGCGGTTGGGTGGGCCAGCGCACCGTCGAGAGCGGCGGACCACTCGGTCACCCGAACAGCTCCACCGAGCAACGTGTCGAGCAGGTTCTCGATCTCGGCTCGGTGCCCATGGGCGTGGGCGCGCACGTGAGCGCGAATTGGTTCACCGATGGGCGGAGTGGATGACGTGACGGCCGCGGCACCCAACGCAATCACCGCGCCACTCGTTTTGGATGTGCGTAGCGACTGGAGAGCGCGTCGAGCCGCGGCGGGGTCGGCAACCACGACGGCAAGCAAAGCTTCACCCATCGCGGCTTCAGCAGCGGCTTCCCACCCGGCATCGATTTCGACAAGTTCGAGCAACGTACCGACGACGCCATCAAGGTTGGCGAGACGTTCTGCACCGGCTCGGGCACGAGCGCTGTCGAGCGCCAACTGCAACGCGTCGGCGCGAGCGCGCCAGCGAGAGAGTTCCTCGGCAGCGGCTTGGCGAGCGGTGGTCAGCGTTTCGGCGGCGGCATCGGCACTGAGCCTGCGGCTCTCAGCCGTCTCGACCTCTGCGACCAACGGTGCCTCGACCTCTTGCGACTGCTCACACTCGGCCTTGAGCCGATCGGCGTCTGCGTCGAGGCGGGCGAGCCGCTGCCGCAGGTTCTCGAGCATGGCGGATTGACGACGCAGTTCGCCGTCGCCCCGATCGAGACCGGCGCGAAGCGAACGAAGTTCACCGCGGACCTCGGCGGCGGCACTCGCCGCAGTGACCGACGACGACACGTTCTGCAACACGCTGAGCGTTTCGTGGCGTTCGTTCTGGAATGCTTCCTCTTCGGCCGCCAATGCCTCGGCCGCAGGAGCAAGTTCGCCAAGTTCGACGCTGACGGCTTCGAGTTCCGCGGAGAAGCGAGCCGCATCGTTTTCCAGGTTGGCCACGACACCAGCATCCATCATCTGGCCGCGGTCGCGCTCCATCGATCTGCGGCGCTCAACGAGCACTGCGGCGAGGCCGCGGGCACGCTCACGAAGCTGTTCGACCCGAACCAGTTCGTCGCTGATATCGGTGTCACCACGCGCTATGAGCTCCGCTTCCGCGGCGAGAACACCCGTGTCGAGGCGGGACAGTTCTGCACGCAATGCCTTTTCAGCGTCGACCCCGGCGATCTTGTCGCGGGCCAGGGTTGTGAGTCGCGTGCGTAAAGCTGCAATCTCACGACCGGACAGGAACACCCGAAGGCCGCGTAGTTCGTCGACCAGACCCCCGTGCCGGCGCGCCGCTTCGGCCTGGCGCTCGAGCGGACGCAACTGCCGGCGCACCTCGCGCAACAGATCCTGCACGCGCAACAAGCTTGCCTCGGTGGCGTCCAGGCGACGCTCGGCGCGTTCCTTGCGGCGGCGATACTTCAGCACGCCTGCGGCTTCCTCGATGATCGCGCGTCGATCCTCGGGGCGGGCATTGAGCACACCGTCGATTTGGCCCTGGCTCACGATGACGTGCTGCTGACGACCGACCCCTGCATCGCTGAGTAACTCCTGCACATCCAGGAGGCGACAGGTGATGCCATTGATCGCGTACTCGCTCTCACCGGTGCGGAACAGCGTCCGGCTGATGGTCACCTCGCTGAATTCGATGGGCAGGAGACCCATTGAGTTGTCCAGTGTGAGCATCACCTCAGCGCGACCGAGCGCTGGGCGCTTCGCTGTGCCCGCGAAGATGACATCGTCCATCTTCTGGCTGCGCACAGCACTGGGGGCCTGTGCCCCGAGTACCCAGGCAATGGCGTCAACGACGTTGGATTTGCCCGAGCCGTTGGGACCGACCACGACCGTCACGCCCGGTTCGAGCTGCATCACGGTGGTGTCGGCGAACGACTTGAAGCCTTTGAGGGTCAATGCTTTGAGGAACACGGCAAGAAGGCACGTTAGTCGACGCGACCGAGGTTGGTCCCAATGCCTCGCTCGACCCCGCCGTTACTGGGTAACTTCTGGCATCTCGGGCAAAACGACGTTGATCGGCCGGCCGCGATCACCTTGCGAATCACTGCTCGACCACATGTCAGACACGGCTGCCCTTCGCGGTCGTACACACGGTGCGACACCTGGAACCAGCCGCCCTCGCCCGAAACATCCACGTACTGGGTGTCGCGCAGTGTGGACCCACCTGCCTCGATCGCGGCAATCAGGGTGGCGTGGATGGCACCGTGCAAGCGCGTGACCTCACCGGAGGCAAGCGAATTGCTGAGGCGATCGTGACGCAACCTCGCCGCATGCAGGATCTCGTCGGCGTAGATGTTGCCGATCCCGGCAATCACCCCTTGGTCGAGCAACATCGCCTTGAGTTGGCGCGACCGACCTCGCACAAGCTCGCCAAGCTGGCGCCGTGAGAGACCGTCGGTGATCGGGTCGATGCCCAGTCGTGCAAGTTCGGGCATCTCGACGGCCGCGTTGTCGGGGTCGTACACCACAACTTCACCAAACGTGCGTGGGTCTACGAAACGAAGCTCCTCGGGCTCGCCTCCGCCGAGGTGCAACACCACGTGGGTATGTGGAGGCCGCGGTGACGATGTCGGGGCGATGAGCACACGCCCACTCATGCGGAGATGGATCATCATTGCATCGCCGCTGTCGAGGGGACAGATCAGATACTTGCCTCGACGTTGAGCGGCGAGTGCCGTGACGCCTGTGAGGCCGTCGATCACGGCGAGCCTGGATGTTCGGCGAACTGTCCGCTCACGACCGACTTCAACGCGCTCGATCAGCCGTCCGACAAAACGATGTTCAAGGCCGCGGCGAACGGTTTCGACCTCGGGCAGTTCTGGCATTAATCGTTGTCCGCTGACAGGCTGTCGCAGGCCACCATGGCTGCCACCTGCTCTGCCTGCTTCTTGGATGTGCCCTCGCCCTCACCCCACGGCCGCCCTGCGATCAGGACCGTCGCGAAGAACTGCTTGGCATGATCGGGACCATCCTCACGCAGCACGTACACAGGTGCCGAATCGAACTCTCGGACCGCAATCTCTTGGAGCAGGGTCTTGTAGTCGAGACGGTGAAGCTGTTGAACCGCCCTGCCGAGACGATCGCCGAGAGCTCGCTCGACGAACGCGTGCGCGACCTCCGAGCCGGCGTCGAGATAGATCGCACCGAGTACCGCCTCGAAGGCGTCGCTGAGGATCGAGGGCTTCGAGCGACCCCCCGCCGATGATTCACCCTTGCCGAGCAGTAGACAGCAGCCGATGTCGAACTCAAGCGCCATTTCGGCCAGTGCCGACGCGTTCACCACACTCTTGCGCAGGTCGGTGAGTTTGCCTTCGGCAAGGTCAGAGAAATGCCGGAACGCAATATCGGCAACAATCCATCCCAACACCGCGTCGCCGAGGAATTCGAGCCGTTCGTTTGACGGTTCGTTACCCGCAACTTCAGCGCACCACGAACGATGCGCCATGGCCCGACGGAGCAAACTCGGGTCGGCGAACTGATGTCCGAGACGGATGCTGAGTGCTGCGAGGTCGCCATCGGTGGGATCAGATCCGAGTCGGTCGGATTGAGTAGCCAGGATCAGCTCTCCTGGACCCGAGCGAAGACGTAGTCGACGGCATCGCGGACCGTCTTGAGGTCCTCGAGGTCTTCATCCTCGATGCGAAGTTCGACGCCGCGCTCTGCGAGTTCCTCTTCCAGCGCCTCGACCAGTTCGATGAGGGCCAACGAATCGGCCTCGAGATCGTCACCGAACGATTGTCCTTCTGAAATGGTTCCAGGCTCACGCTCGAGGATCTCGGCGAGGTTGTCGCGCACGATGGCAAACACCGCGTGACGATCGAGGGGGCCTTGGGCAGCTGATGATTCGGCGGACACGGTGTGCTTCTCCCCGGCTTTCGGGCGCACTGCGCCTCGATGTCGTCTGTAGTTGCAGAACTCTGTGCTTGCAGACTAGGCGTTGGCGGCGACGGCAGCGCGAATCTCGTCGACGATGCCAGCGGTCACCATTTCTTGCGCGACCGTGATCGCGTTCACCATTGCCTTGGCACTGGTGGACCCATGCGAGATGATGCACACACCTTCTACCCCGAGCAGAATCGCACCGCCATAGGTCTCCGGATCGAGCGAGGCGTACAACGGCAAGAGCGCTGGCAACAAGGCGTCGGCGTGGGGCTTGTAGGACTCGTCACTTGCGAACGCGGCGAACAGGGCTTTGACCACCGTCTTGAGCGCACCCTCGAGGGTCTTCAGCACGACGTTGCCGGTGAAACCATCGGTGACCACGACGTCGACAGTGTCGGTCATGATGTCACGACCCTCGACGTTGCCGATGAAGTTGATCCCGGGAGCGACCGAGAGCAGCGCAAAGGCTTCCTTGCGGAGGGTGTCGCCCTTACCCGGCTCTTCGCCGATGGAGAGCAGTCCGACCTTTGGGTTCTCGATGCCGAAGCGATGGCGACTGAACACGGTGCCCATCTGAGCGAATTGGACGAGCCAATCGGGCTGAACCTCGGCGTTGGCACCAGCGTCGAGCAACAAGGTGGGGACCGATCCGGGCACGGGAATCGGGGTGGCAATAGCGGGGCGGTTGACGCCTTTGATACGACCCATCCGTAACAGCGCAGATGCCATCGTGGCGCCAGTGTTCCCGGCGGAGATCATGGCGCTGGCCTTGCCGTCGCGAACGGCTTCGGCCGCGCGAACGAGCGTGGAATCCTTTTTACGACGCACGCCCTGAGCGGGGTCGTCGTGCATCTCGATGACTTCGGACGCAACGATCAAGGGGATGTCACCGCGACCTTCGAGATCGGCGGGACCGACAAGGATGACATTGAAGCCGAGATCAGCGGCCTGGCGGGCCCCTGCGACGATCTCACTGGGGGCTTTGTCGCCGCCCATGGCGTCGATGGCGATGGGGAGCATGGAAAGAACGGTGCGGTGCTGGTCAGCCGACGTCGACGACGACGCGGTTCTTGTACCAGCCACATGATGGGCACACCGTGTGAGGCAGCTTCGCAGCGGCACAGCGAGGGCAGACGCTGCGCGATGGTGCCGAGAGGCGCCACGAGCCAGCACGATGGCTGTGCGTCTTCATCTTCGACTTTTTCTTCTTCGGAACGGCCATCGCAGGTCTCCACTCACTTAAATCAGCCGCGGAATGTTAGCGGCTCATATTCAATTTCCGCCAAGCTGCTCTTTGAGCTGATCAAGAACTGCCCATTGCGACTCCACCACCGGAGCGACGCAGTCGCACTGAGTTTCGTTCAGATCGGTACCGCAGATCGGGCACAACCCGGCGCAGTCCGGTCGGCACAGCGGCGCCGAAGGTGCATCGAGCAGGGCAACCTCGCGGACCAGCGGCAACAGATCGAGCTGATTGTCGACGATCTCGAACGCCTCGGGGTTGGTGACGACGGTCTGGTACAGCTCCTCCACGTCGCACGTGGCAACCTCGGACAGGTCGCGCAGGCATCGCCGGCACACACCGTGCCAAGGCACATCGATCGTGCCGAGCACCACAATTCCGTCGGTAAGGCTCTCGAGACGAAGACGCACGTCGATGACATCGTCGGCAAGAAATCGCTCATCGGCGAGGCCAAGCTCGGGCGGCGCGATGGGGCACTCGAGGACGCGTTCGGTACCAGGGCGCCTGAGCAGCTCCGCGGCGTTCACAAGAAACGGGCGCGCCATGATCAGCGATCCTGATCGAAGAACCCCTTGGTGGGATCTTCGTCCTCGTCGGCCTGCTGCTCTTTGTGTGCGCCGATGGACAGCCGCGACCGGCCCGCATGCACGGTCTTGGAGAGCTTGTCGAGCAGGATCTCAAAGCTGCCGAGGCGCTGATCGAGGAAGTCCTCGGTCTCGTGACGCAACCGACGTGAATCCGTTTCGGCTGCCTCGATGATCTGACGTGCACGCTGCTCGGCAGCACGCACGACCTCAGTGCGTTGCACCATGCGCTCTGCCTGCACCCGGGCCGCCTCGAGCAGTTCGTCGGCTTCACGACGCGTCTTGGAGACGAACTCATGGCGTTCCTTGAGCATCCACCGCGCCTGGCGGAGTTCGTCTGGCAAGCGCTCGAGTGCTGATTCGAGCAGCTCGTTGATCTCATCGCGGTCGATGCGTGGCGACGACGACAACGGCATCGTCGGCGCCGTCGCAATGATGTCGGCGGCACGACGCACGAGAGTCTCAGCGTCGCCGACTTGGCCGACGCGCGAGTAACTGTCGGTGTCCTCGTCGAGGTCTTCGAACTGCTCTTCGTTGTGGTCGTCATAGCTCATGATGGGGACCCTGTCGGACGTTGCGCGGATGGGAAGATACGGGCGAGTTCGGCGGCAATCGGCGCGGGCACAAGATGCGAAACGTCTCCACCGTACTGCGCGATTTCACGGATGAAACGACTGCTCAGAAACACTTGGTCCGGTCGGCAGGGGACAAAAACGGTGCGCACCCCTGAGACCGAGTGATTGGTATGGGCCATTTGCTGCTCGACCTCGAAATCGCTGGCGTTGCGGAGCCCTTTCAGAATGAAGTCGGCATCGAAACGGTCGGCGGCATCGATTGCCAATCCGTGAAATGGCTCGACCTGCACTCCCGGTAGATGAGCCAAGCTTGCGGCGATCATCGCGACCCGTTCGTCAATGGTGAAAATGCCCGACGGTTTGGATGGGTTGTGCATGGCGACCACAACGACGCGCCCGAAAAGTTCGACACCCTGTTCGACGACATCGACATGGCCAAGGTGCAACGGGTCAAAGCTGCCCGGATACAAGACGCTTGTGGCTGAGACACTCATCGCGCTCTACGGTAACCGTTCCAGGGTAGTGATGATGGTGCGTCCGTATCGCTTGCTCCGCAGGGCCACCCACCCGTCCACCGCTTCGACTTCACGGTCCGACTCGGCAATGACCAAACCGGCGCGCAACACGCGCAGAAGATCGGCCCAGTTCGCGAACGAATAGGGCGGGTCGACGAAGGCAATATCGACGCCGGTGATGCCCGGTGCGTACGCCATCACGTCGGTCGCAGCAACGTGCGACTTCGCATCGAGGCCGAGTTCGTTCAGGTTGGTCCGCAGCGCTTGTAGGGCCATGCGGTCACGCTCGACGAACACGCACGACTCGGCACCGCGTGAAAGCGCTTCAATACCGAACGCCCCGCAACCCGCATAGAGGTCTGCCACCGTCGCGCCTTCGATGACGCCGAGGCTGCCAAGCGAGTTGAACACCGCTTGGCGCACCTTGTCGGTGGTGGGCCGCGTGGAAAGGCCGTGAGGCGTCACGAGTTTGCGTCCACCCAGTTCGCCCGAAATCACTCGCATTCCCGCAAGACTACGGGTGATGCCAGAAACTGAGTTGTCTCCGGAGCCCGAGATCGTCTGCGTCGACTGCGGCGGGCGCGCCTTTCTGCTCACTCAGCCACCCGAAGACGGCCTGTGGTACCCGGGCGACTTCGTGTCGTACCGATGCCAGGATTGCCTCGACCGATGGGATCTCGTCCTGCCGGACTCCCCCGACTGAAGCTCTCACTCGGTGAGTCGGGCGAGTCGCTACGCCCAGGTCAGTTGGCGACGCTCTCGGTCGCGCCGGTCCGACTCCGGATCTGTCGACGCTGGCGAGCAGTCGATCCACCCCAGACCCCGCGTTCGTTGCGGTTGACACCTTCGGCCAAACACTGATCGCGCACCGTGCACCGCGCACACATTGCCAGCGCTGGCGCCGCTGTCTCGCCACGCACAGGGTAGAAATTCACTGCCGGCTGTCCACGACAAGCGGCGTCTAGATGCCATGAGGGTCGGCGCGCCAACTCCCTGATATCGAATTCGTACACATTGGCCGGGTCGTCTCGAAACATGGTTCCCACACTGGTTTGATCGGCTCAAACCGGTGCAACTTGAGTTGGAACGCATGCGAGACGACCCGCCTGTCGTCACCCGTTCAGGCCCGGCGTTCGATGTTCTTGACGTATGAGGATCAGGGAAGGATGGTTGTCGTGGTCGTTGTGGCCGGTCAGCCAACCCCACCGGTGCCGCCACCACCGGTGCCACCACCATGATCGTCGATGCCATCACCATCGACATCGGAATCGGCGACATCGAGCACACCGTCTCCGTCGATGTCCTTTTCGGTCTTGGCGCCGTTGAGCAGGCCGTCGCCATCGACATCGTCATCATTCGCATTCGAAATGCCGTCGCCATCGACATCGGGATCGGCCCCATTCAGCACACCGTCGTTGTCGATGTCGGGATCGACCTGGTTTGGGACCTTGTCAAGGTCCGTGTCGACTTTCGAGGCACCGACCGCTGCGACATGCGCGGAACCACCGCCCATAATGACAACAGCAGGCGTGAGCGCGAACAGCGATGCTGCCCCCGCTCGGATCAACCGACTACGCAGACTTCTCTGCGCGTAGCGGCGCGACCTGCTTGGCAGCATGACAATTTCCCCGTTCCCTAGAAATCGCCGCTGGCCCTTCACAGCGAGGACATACGTTTTGGGCGTAATCGCGCCGGGTTAAGAAACCGTCAAGTAATTGTTGTCAAGGAATGATCAAGGAGTACCACAGCTACCCAAAGCGTGCCAGTAACACCGATGAGCCCACAACGCAGCCGATCGATGATCGCACCAGCAACGTCAGCGGCTGACGATCTGTGCCATCGCTCCGGCACCGAGTTCATACTCGTCGGCGAACTCCGCGAACGGCTTGCGCTCGATTGCCCCCGAACCTGGGGGCCATGGGTTGTAGATCGTGGCCTCGGTGTCGTCCCAGTTGCCGCCGCCATTGAGACCGGCGAGCACGACGGCGTGATACGGAGCGCCGACTTCAACAATCCACAACGGACTGCGCTCGAGCATCTGGGCGAAGTAGTCCGGACCACCACATGCCGGCCCGATCTCGGTGAGGCCGTGCACAGAGACCGCTTGTTGAATCTCGCCCCAGCCGTAGCCGTCGGTTGTCGTCATCCCGGCATCGCTGCAGACGTCCTCGACGGATTTGCCCGTCAACATCGCAATGCTCGCCGCCCAGCAGGTCACCTCCGTGGGTTGCGCCACGAGCGTGAGGCTCTGATTCACCGCCAACGGCTGAACGGACATACCGCCGTCGGGGCTACTGCTCGATGAACTCGACGAACTGGCACTCGAGCCGTCGACGGGCTGCCAGGCGTCGGCGGCAGCGTCCCACCACCATTGCCCATCGTCGGAATACTGGACGTCGCTCATACCCATCTCCTCCATCGCAGTGGACACCATGTCTGTGGGCGTGATCACGCAGGATCGCTACCGACTGGACCATCATGAGTGGTTCAGCAGTCACTATCCGCGGTGAGGAGACAAGAAATCGGGCAGAATTGACTGCCCCATCACGCCTTCGTGGGATAGGGCCGCACCCGACGACCTGCCACTCGGCGTTATCACGCGTGCAAGGCTGTGGGCCGTGGAGACGGGTGAACGCATGTTGCTGTGGTGTGAGGGCGGACCCTCAATGGTGCGGTCAACCACGTACCCGCCGCCCCACGAGATCGACGCGGCCGGCGGAACCTACGTACTTGTCGACGACGGGCCGGTCGAGCGATGGCACTACGAGTTCATCGCGAGCGGGCACTAACTCCGGGGCCATACCTGCCAGTGCGTTTCGATTCTGTCGGTTGGGATCCCGCCACCGGCGTGGTTCAACGTGACGGCGCCGCCGTGTGTGCTACGCACGGTTGCGCCTGGCGAGGGAGGCGATGATGATGCCGGCAAGCGCTGCGCCAACGATCACAACCCACACGGGCGCTTGAGCGTGTCCGATCACATAGCCGATTCGAACCTTGCTGCGGTTATCGAAACCGACAAGGGCCAACGCAACCACGACGCCAGCCGCGAGCAAAAATCGCAGCAGCCTCGCCAGGTCATGGCGATGAACCGCACCAGCATTCTTCACGACTGCACTGTCATTCATCTCAAGCCTCCTCTGACCGTATTTGTGCCCGATTGTGTTCTCACCCAAACACTCACGACCTCGCGACGTCCTCACCCAGCCGCCGTTAGGGCGCAGTTCCGTGCGTAGAGGAGCGGGTGAGCGATACGTGCGGAGTGTGACGAGGCCGGCGATGGTGCGTAGGTGGCCGCGCCCAAAAAATCGCCGAGTCGGCGCCGTACGTTCTCGTGCGCTGTGTAGCTCTGGGAGCAACGCAGCGCACAACAATGTCCAGCTGGCCATGCCTTCAGTGGATCTCAACCACACCGTGTGGTTTAGCGGCCATTGTGGGCAGCCTCAGTGGCCGTCGCTGGGCAGAACCTATTGGCCGCCGACAGCATTCAGGTCGGTCGTCGTTTGGCTATGGACACCGGATGCCCGATCGGAAATCTGGGCGGGTGTACGCAGAGCGTGAATAGGCAGGTCTGCGCGAGTTCTCGTCATCCAACGTGAGGCACTGATCGAAAAGCTGCAGGAGGCGCAGACAAGGACGCCAGACAGGGCGAGAACGCGTTTCTGCTCACCCACGACAACATCATCTGCGAGAACATCGACATCAGCCGCAGGTAGCACGAGCGTGCGCGACCCTCACCGAATCGACCAACCAGGCCGCTCCACGCTCACTCGTTTGGCGCGCCTGCGCGAGAGCGACCGGACGGCCGCTCTCGGCTACACATGATGCCCGTGGATCGGGCAAACTGAGTAGGTGAACGCGCATGATCCACAAGTTCGAGTCCACTGTGCATCGATCTCTCTCGATGGCTTCATGGCTGGCCCAAACCAGAGGCTTGATGCGCCGATGGGCGACAATTTCGAAGGCATGCATGACTGGATGATCGCAACCCGAACCGGGGCTGCAATGTTCGGCGAGCCCGCGGGCAGCGACGGCGTGGACGAAGACTTCGTCGCCAGAAGCTTCGAGGGCATCGGCGCCTACATCCTCGGGCGGAACATGTTTGGACCGTCACGCGGCCCATGGATCGACGATGGCTGGACTGGATGGTGGGGGCCGAATCCGGTATACCACCGACCCACGTTCGTTCTCACGCACCATCCCAGGTCATCGATACCGAAGGAAGGCGGAACCACATTTCATTTTGTGACCGGAGGCGTACACGACGCACTGGAGCAGGCACGCGCCGCTGCTATTGGGGTTGGAGACGTGCGTGTCATCGGTGGTGCGGCCACGCTCCGAGAGTTCCTGAGCGAGGGGCTCGTTGACACCATGCATATCGCGATCGCGCCGAAGCTTGTAGGCGAGGGCGAACGCCTCTTCGAGGGCCGCATACCGTACAAGTGCGTACGCACTTTACCATCTGGCAACATCCTCCACGCCGAGTTCGAACGGACGTTGTCGGATCCGGAGTGAGCGTTCACAGCAGGGGTGAGACGCGGTCTGAGGCGGCCTGGACAAGGACATGAGATGACGAAGTTTCTGACCCGGCGAACTGACCAAAGGCACACCATGACACGCCGCGGCACGACGTAATCAGCTTTTGAACAGAAACGCTTCATCCTCGGCACTCAGCAACAGCCGAACCTCGTCGAGCAGCAGCGGGTTGCGGCTGAGCAGCGCGTCGTTGTCAACGATGTCGAACGCCGCAGTGCGAGCGAGGCTGACAAGTTCGCGATCGCGGCGCAGCGATGCCAACTTGAGATCGCTGCGACCCTTCTGCATAGTGTTCATGAGGGTGCCTTCGCCCCGGAGATCGAGATCGATTTCGGCGAGGTGAAAGCCATCGGTCGACGCAACGAGCGCCTCCACACGAGGACTCGGCCCCTCGGTGTCAGCCGTGACCAACCAACAGGTTGACGCATGTTCGCCACGACCGACGCGGCCGCGCAGTTGATGCAACTGGGCAATGCCGAAGCGATCGGCATCGACCACGACCATAATCGTCGCGTTCGGAACATCGACCCCCACCTCGATCACAGTCGTTGCCACCAACACATCGAGCTGCCGTGCCCGAAAGGCATTCATCACCTGCTCCTTATCGGACGATGGCAGCCGTCCGTGGAGGAGGCCGATACGTAAGCCCTTGAGATCCTGATGGACAAGCCGCTCGAACATCTCTTGTGCCGAGGCAACTTCGAGCTTCTCGCTCTCGTCGATGAGCGGGCACACCACGTATGCCTGGCGCCCCTCGGAAACAGCATCACGTACGTCACCCCACGCAGCGAGTTCCATCAGTGGCCCGTTGGCCCAATGCGTCGTGATCGGTGTTCGCCCCGGCGGCAACTCATCGAGCACGCTGACGTCGAGGTCGCCGTAGACCGACATCGCTGCCGTGCGCGGAATCGGAGTCGCCGTCATCACCAAGACATCGGGCACGACATCGCCGGCTCCCTTGGTGCGCAAAGCGGCGCGCTGTTCTACTCCGAAGCGATGCTGTTCGTCGATCACCACGACACCGAGGCTGTGGAAGGCCACGCCTTCTTGGATGAGGGCATGCGTGCCAATGATGATGTCGACCGTGCCGTCGGCGAGGCCGGTCATCACGTCGCGACGCTCTTGTCCGGTGATCCGATTCGTGAGCAGTTGCACGTTGAGCTCTCGCTCGCCGAAGAGATTCGCCGCGTCCGGCACGCGTAGGCCATTCAGTAGATCACGCACCCCAGCTGCGTGCTGTTCTGCGAGGACCTCGGTTGGGGCCATGAGCGCACCCTGATGCTTGTCCTGCACCGCGCTCAACAGCGCCGACACTGCCACCACCGTCTTGCCCGAGCCAACATCTCCCTGCAAGAGGCGGTGCATCGGGTGAGGTCCCGCAAGATCAGCCTCGATTTCAGCAATGACACGTCGTTGTGCATCGGTGAGCGTGTAGGGCAGTTCGGCGTGGAAGCGTCGCACCAACTCACCTCCTACGTCATGACGGATACCGCGCTGCTCGCGCTCGAGCGCCCGCTTACGCATGACCAACACGGTCTGCACCCGCAACAGCTCGTCGAACGCCAGGCGTCGTCGGGCCTGTTCTTTCTCGGCCATTGACTCTGGAAGGTGAATCTGGCGCAAGGCTCGGCCGCGATCGATGAGTCCAAGTTGACGACGAATCTCGATGGGGAGCGGGTCGGCAAATCCGCGCGCTGCACACCGCTCGAGCGCGTTCTCGACCCACCCTGCGATCTCCCAGGTGTTCAGTTGCACCTTCTCGCTTTGCGGATAGATGGGCACGATGCGACCCGTTCGGTCGCCGATGAGATCGACGACCGGATTCGTCATCTGCAAGCCGCCACGAAAGACGTCGGCCTTGCCGAACAGAACAATCTGCAGGCCCTCACGCAACTGTCGCTCTCGCCACGGCTGATTGAAGAAGACCACGTGCATCCGACCCGAGCCGTCGCCGACTTGTACCTCGACCATTGTTCGGCGATTGCGCATGGTGCGCTTGGTGACGGACCGAACCGTCACCAACACCAACGCCTCTTGCCCGGCAACGAGGTCGCTCACTCGCGCCTCGTTCGTACGATCGACCCACCGTCGCGGATATGTCGTCAGCAGATCGAGCACCGTAATCACGCCGATCTCGCGTAGAGCAGCCTGCTTCTTGTCCCCCACGCCCTTCAGACGCTCGACACCAATGTCGCCCAGTTCGCGAAGTGTGATCGGCTCAGACATCGCTCATCGCGTTCCCGCAGGCTCATTCCCCGACGTCGGGGTCACTCAACACCGAACAGATACGGATATAACGGCTGACCGCCGCGATGCACCTCGACCTGGATTCCGGGGTGCTCGTCGGCCATCCATGCACGCAACGCATCGGTGACCGAGGCCGTTGCCTGCGCGCCCTCGATGATGGTGACGATCTCTCGACCCGGCGTGATCAGGTTGTCGAGCAGCGCCGTTGAGGCCGACGTCACCGAACCGCTCACGCACACGATGCCGTCGCCCCGAACGATTCCGATCCAATCGCCGGTTGTGATCTGCCCAGCGTCACTCATCGTGTCTCGCACGGCCTGCGTGACTTCACCAGTGCCAACGGACTCGGCCGCCTCGGTCATCTCGATGCCGTTGACTTCGGCGAGTGCCTCGGGGTCGTAGACCACGAGCGCAGCAAGGGCTTCGGGCATGCTTCGTGTGGGTACCACCACGACCTTCTTGGACGTGAGCGAGTTGAGCTGCTCAGCAACCGGAATGATGTTCTTGTTGTTCGGCAACACGATGACCTCATGTGCGTTGACGGCCTCCACCGCTGCCAACAGTTCCGCCGTCGACGGGTTGAGCGTTTGGCCACCCGTGACGACGCCCTGCACGCCCAACTGATCGAACAGTTCGGACAAACCGTCGCCGCTGCAAACAGCCACGACGGCACAGGTCACCGACGGCATTCCGGCGGCGCTGGGACCACGCGGCACCAACGCCGCATACGCCTTGCCGTGCAGCACTGCCTCTCGGTGAGCATGTTCTTCGGCCATTTCTTCGAACAGATCGGTGACACGAATTTTGTGGGGCCGACCTCCGTTGTCGAGTGCTGCTTCGATCGCAGCACCGATGTCGTTTGTGTGCACGTGACAGTTCCAGAGCCCGTCTCCACCGACAACCACGATCGAGTCACCGATCTCACCCCAACTCTGTTTGAACGGTTCGATGTTGACATCTGGGAGATCGACGAAATACATGACCTCATACCGCAACTCACTCACGTCGCCGTCGCCCCTGTGCGCAACCAGCTCGAATGGGTCAAAAATTGCATCGCCGACATCGGCGGGGATGGGCAACGGCTCGCCGTCGACGACAAACAGGGCCGCGTCGAGCAGGAGCATGAAGCCGGCGCCGCCTGCATCGACGACACCGGCCTCTTTAAGGACGGGGAGCATTTCGGGCGTGCGATCGAGCGCTGACTTGCCAGCGGTGCGCGCTGCGCGGAGCATCACCGACAGCGATGCACCGTCGGCGGCCGAGAGTTGGGCAGCGTCGGCGGCTTCGCGTACGACGGTCAAAATGGTGCCCTCGATGGGCTTGAGCACCGCCTGATATGCCGCAACGGAAGCATTCTTGAGCGCCTCGGCAACTTTGGTGGCGGTACCGTCGGCGGCACCTTTCATGGTGTTGGCGATACCACGCAGTATCTGGCTGAGGATGACCCCGCTGTTCCCGCGTGCCCCCATGAGCGAGCCGTGACTGATGGCCGTGCAGGTCGGATCAAGATCGGTGCTGCTCTTTTCCAGTTCCTCAACGACCGCGTCGAGCGTGCGCGCCATGTTGGTGCCCGTGTCCCCGTCGGGCACCGGGTACACATTGAGCAGGTTGATACCGGCTGCGTGAGCCTTCATCGTGTCGCGGAATGTAATCACGGTGTTGCGCAAGGCATCCGCCGAGAGCCGTTCTAGGGTAGGCACGCATCGCATCGTACAGAACCCACTCCGTATCGGTTCGATCGCCTGTTGGAGAATCAGAACGCGCTGATAGCCTTTGACGACTCGATCGACCCTTCTGGGAAAGAGAAACGCTCATGGCAGCAGTATGTGAAATATGTGGCAAGGGCCCTTCTTGGGGCATGTCCGTGTCGCACTCCCACCGTCGCACCAAGCGCCGCTGGAATCCAAACATTCAGCGGGTACGCGCCTTGGTGGGCAAGACCCCAACCCGTCTCAACGTGTGCACTGGCTGTATTAAGTCAGGCAAAGTCGTCAAGGCCGGCTGAGGCACCGACCGTCATGCAGGGCGTTATCAGGTCGTACGATCCCGGCAGCGGCGACGGCGTCGTCATTTGCGACACCGACCTCAATGACTACGACCTCGCAAGCAATGCGCTGCAAGGTTCAATCTTCCGCATGCTCCGTCAGGGGCAGCGTGTTGTGTTCTCCCTCGATACCGACGGCCGGGCCACCGAGCTCCGCCTCGGCAGCGAGGTCGATATGGGTACGCCCGATCATCACTGATCGGGCGTTTACTTTTTTTCCCCCGACGCTTTTGGCGCCCTCGCGCTCGACCTAGGAAGATTGTTCAATGAGCGGTACGAGCAACAACACGCGTCTACATCAGTGGGTCAATGATTGGGCGGCGATCATGACGCCGGACAGCGTCTACTGGTGCGACGGCAGCGCGGACGAGTACGAGCGCCTGTGTCAGACGCTGGTCGATTGCGGCACTTTCACAAAGCTCGACGAAGCCAAGCGGCCAAACAGCTACTGGGCTCACAGTGATCCGGGCGACGTTGCACGGGTCGAGGACCGCACCTTCATCTGTTCAGCCAATGCAGCGGACGCGGGACCAACCAACAACTGGCGCGACCCGACCGACATGCGTGAAGAAATGACCGGGTTGTTCTCGGGCGCAATGACGGGTCGCACGATGTACGTCGTGCCATTCAGCATGGGGCCGCTGGGATCGCCGATCGCGCACATCGGCGTGCAACTCAGCGATTCTCCGTACGTTGCAGCGAACATGCGCATCATGACTCGTATGGGTCAAGGCGCTCTCGATGCACTGGGCGACAACGACTGGGTGCCATGCGTTCATTCGGTGGGTGCACCACTGACGGCCGGTCAAACAGACTCGACATGGCCGTGCAACCCCGACAACAAATACATCGTGCACTTCCCCGAGACCCGCGAGATCTGGTCGTTCGGTTCCGGCTACGGCGGCAACGCGTTGCTCGGCAAGAAGTGTTTTGCCTTGCGCATCGCATCGGTGATGGCCCGCGATGCGGGTTGGCTTGCCGAGCACATGCTCATTCTCAAGCTCACCAACCCGGCTGGCGAAGCCAAGTACATCGCCGCCGCCTTTCCCTCCGCATGCGGCAAGACCAACCTCGCGATGCTCGTGCCAACGATCCCGGGCTGGAAGGCCGAGACCATCGGCGACGACATCTGTTGGATGAAGTTTGGCGCAGATGGTCGCCTCTATGCGATCAACCCAGAAGCCGGTTTCTTCGGTGTTGCACCGGGCACGGGTTATGAGACCAACGCCAACGCGATGGAGTCACTCTGGGGTAACAGCATCTTCACCAACACCGCACTCACCAGCGATGCCGATGTGTGGTGGGAGGGCATGACCAGCACGGCGCCCGCCCGCGCCACCGACTGGCGCGGGCGGGCGTGGACGCCCGAATCAGAGACCCCTGCTGCGCACCCGAATGCCCGCTTCACAGCGCCGGCGTCACAGTGCCCATCGATCGCCCCCGAATGGGAGGACCCGGCAGGTGTGCCGATCTCAGCCATTCTGTTCGGTGGTCGTCGCCGTACGACAGTGCCACTCGTAACGCAGGCGTTCGATTGGGAACACGGGGTATTTCTCGGCTCGACGATGGCATCAGAAACCACCGCCGCTGCTCAAGGCGCGGTCGGCCAACTTCGCTTCGATCCAATGGCGATGCTCCCCTTCTGCGGCTACAACATGGGTGACTACTTCAGGCACTGGCTCAAAGTGGGCGCCAGCACCGATGCCGACAAGCTGCCCAAGATCTTCTTCGTCAACTGGTTCCGCCGCGACGAAGACGGCCGCTTCTTGTGGCCCGGCTACGGAGAAAACAGCCGGGTGCTGAAATGGGTCTTCGAGCGCGTTGGCGGCGCTGTTGATGCCGTTGAAACCCCCATTGGCTACTTGCCAACGCCTGACGGACTCGACACGCAGGGCCTCGCAGTCTCCGAGGACGATCTCTCAGCCCTGTTGTCGGTCGATGCGCATGGTTGGACGACGGCAATTCCTCAGATCCGTATCCACTTCGCACAGTTCGGTGCATCGCTGCCACCTCAACTCGATGCAGCGCTCGACAAACTCGAAGCTGGACTCGCCACCCTCTGAGCGCCTGGCTCAGGCCACGTTGGTGAGCCCTTGTTGGTCAGCCCACGAGCATCGCGCGAATGCCGAGGGCCATCAGAAACAATCCGCCCCCACCATAGAGCAAGTACGTCTTGCCCTTGAGCTGGGGTCGGTAGCTGTAAATGATGGCCACCGCAATGATCGCCACAAAGCCGTAGAACGCGTGAAATTTTGGGAACGTGTACTTGTATTTGTTGACCAGCGTCACGCCCATTGCGACTTGCACGAAGATGGCAACCTCGACGATGCCGACGAACCACCACAGGGCGCGGGTGCGTAGCGCCACGTATTTATGTGCGGCCAACGACCAGACGCCAGCAACACCGTTACCGATGATCACGAACCATGCCCAGTTGGCGTGCAGGTCTCGTAGAAGCAAACCAATCAGAACAACCGCCGCCTTCGTGAACCGTCAGTTGGCGGCGGAGGCGGTGGTTGCCGCCGCTGCGTCCGCGCGCATTTGCTGTTGCTGCTGAGCCTCGGTGTAGGCCTGGGCCGCGATCTCGACGAGATCGGCGATTTCAGCATCATCGAATCCGGCGAGACGACGGAAGTTACGGGCAAGATGCACGGGGTGATCGTCGCTCTCACCACGGAAGCCACCAAAGCTGAACAATTTATCGACGGCGCGCTGAAACTCGAGCGCTTCTGCGAGACGCTGAGGATCGTTGACGGTGAGTTTGCGGAGCCAGTCGCTGCCCATTTTCACGTGGGTGACCTCGTCGGCCAGCATCCAGTCCTCGCAGAACTGCAGTACAGGATCTTCGAGGGTGGTGCCAAAGTTCTTCATGGTGGTGAACACGTCGATGGCCAAACCCTCGAGCGCGCGGTTCACGCCAGTGAGGCGCAGCACAGGGTCAGCGTTACACGCGGCCTCGTACAAGACGGTGCCTTCACCGAACTCGCCGATCTCGCTACCCATGTGCTCGCTGAGTTTGCAGCTGATTTCGACATGGCGGGCTTCGTCCCAACACTGGCGCGCCATGTCGAGTTTCATGGCGAATGGCGCCTGCTCACGGCCGTCGCCGGTATCGAAGTCGAAGCACGTGCGGCCAGCGCCCTCGAGTGCTTGGATCTCGCCGACGAAGATGCCATGCATGAGCCCGCGCACGTTGTCGCTGGCGTTTGCATACGTGGGGGCGATGCCATTCACCTGCGCTGCTGGGCTGAGGTTACGCGGATCGAACACAGTGGTTTCGAGGGTGACCCGCGCGAAACGCGAATCGCGCGCAAGTTCGGTGACAGGCAACATCCGTTTCATGGCAGAACCTCCAGAATCCCCAGTGCCGTCAGCCTAGCCACACTGTCAACCCGGCTACTCGCCACAGCCGTGGCCACCAACGAGACTGGTGACGACACCCGAGGGTCCAGTGTTGGTGACGTAGGCCACCAAACCATCGGTGATCGAGGCAAACGGGCCAACGAGTTCATCGCCTGGGAACATCGTGGCGGTCGGATACGCGGTACGAAGTTGCGAGACCGTTGACCCAATTCCGATGCGCGTCGGCTGCGGCGTGGTCATTCCGAGTGGCGTGATGACCTCGCCAGCGGGAGGGCCGTACGACCACTCGAAGAAGTGTCGACGGTCGCTCGAGACCAAGCTTTGATCGCCGAACAACAGACCGAGATCGCCCCACGAGACGGAGCGAACCTCTGTGCCCGGACACGTTCGTTGGGGTGCAGACACCCAACCGGTATCGCTCGAGGGAGCGCCGAGGAGACCTTTCAGGTACGAAATCACGCCTTCGGGCTCGGCGCCGAAGAGCGCGTCGCCGACACCGTCCTCGCGAAGATTGATCGAGGCGCCGACCGGCAGGGTTGTTGCGACGGCGGCGATGGTGGTGGACGAATCAACGACCGTGCTCGAGGTCGTCGGTCCAGAGCTGCTGGTGCTCGAACCATCGAATACAGTGGTGGAAACATCCGTGCTCGTGACCTCGCCAAGTGAGCTACTCGACGACGAGTCTGAAGAGCTGCTGCATGCAGCCGACACCAGCGACAGCGCCACGCACGCTGCAATCATCGTGGACACCTGACGACTTCCCATCAGCAGAGTTTGCCCGTTCGCAGGGCAAACTTCGCGGCACCCCGCCTCATTTAGCGAATCAGCGTGTCCGCCTCATGGCCGCCCTCGACCACATGAAGGTGGCCGTCGACAACATCGATGATCGTGACCGAACAGTTGTCGAGACTGCGAATCACCACACGGTCATCGCCACATGCCGCACCAATCGCCGCGTTGATCGCAATGAAATGACTCGCCACAACCGAGTCGGTCGGTATCGAAGCCAAACACGCTGCGACGCCATCGCGGAAGTGGGTGTAGCGCGGGCCCAAGAGCGACCACTCACCACTCATCGCCGACCGAAGCCACTCGACGCGATCTTCCATGGGCACTCCGGGCGGCGACGGGATCTCGGCAACCTTTGGTTCGATCAGGGTCGGCACCGACCAACGCGTGCCCAACACTGCCGCTGTCTGCTGGCAGCGCAGCAAAGGGCTGGAGACCAATGCCAGCGGACCCAGCGCTTCGAGTTGATCGGCCATCCGCTCGGCTTGAAGGCGGCCGAGATCATCGAGGCCAGGATCGGGATCGACGTTCCAACCGGCTGCGGCGCGACCATGTCGCACGAGATACAAACGCGGCATTGTTACTCGAACAACCAGCCCGGCCCGATACCGGCCGCGGCGCCCTTACGAATGAACCATTCGGTGCCGAACATGACGGCGAACACTTCGTCGGGCATCTGTAAGAAGAAGCTCGTGTCGGTGATCTGGCTGGCATGACACCGCATGCTTTCGCGCTTTTGCGAGATGAAATTGGTGACGTCGATCGCGTGAGTGAGTTCGTCCTCGGACATCCCGAACGGGTTGCCGTCATCGGCCGGGCCCGTGGGGTCGAACTGCTCCTCATTGTCGTCGTTGAGGCCGGCGCCCATCTCGCTTGCCATGCTCATCATCCTGACGATGTGATCACGATTCATGGTGGCCTCGAAAACCGCTGGGGTGCCAGCAAGTTCGGCAGCCCGATGCCCAACCTGATGCACCTTGATGTGATCGGGATGGCCGTAATTGCCATGCCAGTCATACGTCGTGAGGACGTCGGCTGATTCTTCGCGCAAGATCAGCGCGAGTCGTTCGGCGGCTTCATCGAGATCGGCACGCAGGAACGAATCAGGATCAGCGTTCTGCTCCCAACCGGTCATTCCACTGTCCTTGTAGCCCAACCATTCGAGACGGTGGACCCCGAGCACGGCGGCCGATTGCGCGGCCTCGGCCTGACGTCGGTGCACCAGGGTTTCGCCCGGCGCAAGGTCGGTTGGGGTCTCACCGAAGTCGCCGTTGGTGGCAACGACCAACACCACGCGATGACCTTCGGCAGCGGCGCGCGCGATGCTGCCACCCGTCGAGATGGTCTCGTCATCGGGATGCGCGTGAAAACAGACAAGGGTGCCCATGTCAGACAGTCTGCCCCGCGTTACGAAGGAGCCTCACTTCACGGCACCGGATTCGAACAGCGCATCGACGGCGGTAGCGCTGAAACCCCAATCGACGAGTACGTCGCGGGTGTGTTCACCAGCTCGCGCTGGGGCCATGGTGACCTCGGGTTTGGTGCGGCTGAATCGCGGCGCAGGAGCTGGCTGCATCACACCGTTGACCTCGATGAATGTGGATCGCTCGCGGTTGTGTGGGTGTCGCGCAGCTTCACTCATCGTGAGGACCGGCGCGAAGCACACATCGGTGTGCTCCATCAGGTCACACCACTCAGGTTGGGTCTTCGTTGCAAAAAGCGTCACGAGGCGCTCTTTCAGGTGTGCCCAATTGGCTTGATTGTGCTGATGCGCAAACTCTGGGTCGGAATCGAGTCCGGTCAGGCGCAACAGTTCGGCGTAGAACTGTGGCTCGATGGAGCCAAGTGAGATGTACTTGCCATCGCTGCATTGGTAGACGTCGTAAAAGTGCGCGCCGGTGTCGAGCAGGTTCGTTCCGGGCGCATTCTCGTTGAACGCCCCCATGCTCCTGAAGCCCCAGAACATGCTCATCAGGACCGCCGCACCATCGACCATCGCCGTGTCGACCACCTGACCTTGTCCACTGCGCTGCGCTTCCAGCAGCGCGCACACAACGCCGTAGGCCAAGAACATGCCACCACCACCGAAGTCGCCGACCATATTGAGCGGGGGAACGGGCGCTTGACCTGCCCTGGCGTAGTGCGCGAGGGCTCCCGCAAGCGAGATGTAGTTGATGTCGTGTCCAGCGGCAAGGGCGTACGGCCCCTCTTGACCCCATCCAGTCATCCGTCCGAAGACCAACTTCGGATTCCGAGCGAGGCAGGCGTCGGGTCCGACACCGAGTCGCTCCATAACGCCCGGCCGGAAGCCCTCGATGAGTGCGTCGGCAGACTCGATGAGCTGCATCAGCGTCTCGGCGCCGTCGGGGTTCTTGAGGTCGATCGCAATGTTGCGCCGGTTGCGCTGCATGACATCGAGATTCGGGCCAGAACCTGGGCGCACGGCCTGAGCGCGTTCAACCCGGATGACCTCAGCGCCCATGTCGCTCAGCATCATCGCCGCGAAGGGTCCTGGGCCGATTCCGGCGATCTCGATGACGCGATAGCCGCTGAGTGGACCTGACATGACCATAACTCCTCGAGAAGTAGTGAATGGGAAAGTGCGATACGTCTGCGACGCCCGACGTTGGAACGATCAGCGATTGGCATTTGAAACAATGGCATCGACCAGCACTGGCCACAAAGGTTCAGGTAGGTCGTGGCCCATATCGGCCATCAACAACAAGTTCGCGCCGGGGATGAGCTCCGCGGTAAGGACGCCGCCCTCGGGGAGCAGCAGTGTGTCGTCACGGCCGTGAATCACAACAGTTGGCGCCCCGAGCGACGACAACATCGGTGCTCGCCGACCGCTTGCGTAGATGGCGGCAAGCTGTCGCGTGGCGCCCTCGGGGTAGTAGCTGCGGTCGAAGTCGAGCGCAGCCTGCGCACGCACTTCGTTGGCGTTTGCATACTTCTTGGATTGCCAGATCATCGAGGCCACCGAATTATCGATGAATTCCTGGCGGTTCGTCGGTGGTGGCGTGAACAACACCGCCGCGGCCTCCGCCGACGGCTGACCGACTTCGGGATCGCCGGGGTTCGACATGATCGACGCCAGCGAGAGCGTGCGACGCGGGTGTTCGATCGCGGCTGTCTGGGCGATCATGCCGCCCATCGAGGCACCGACGATGTGGGCTGCACCGATGCCGAGGTGATCGAGCAGACCAACGGCGTCGAGTGCCATGTCTGACAGCGTGTACGGCACCGCTGGAAGCAGGTCGGCACGATCTGCGAGCGCCGCCAACAACACCGCCTCCAGATCGACCTCGACGCCATCGAGTTTGGTGCTGAGTCCGCAGTCGCGATTGTCGAACCGAATGACGAAATAGCCGCGAGACGCAAGCATGCGACAGAAGCCCTCGGGCCACAATGTGAGCTGCGCGCCAAATCCCATGATCAGCAGCATCGGCTGATCAGTGGGTGAACCGAGGGTGTCGTACTCGACTTCGACTTTGTCGCTGGTCGCGGCGAGTCTGTTGACAACGGCTTTCGGCATGTGGCGAGTCTCGTTGGCGAACGACTCATTGGTCAACACGGACGAGCGACTACGGTTCACGGTCATGACAATTTTCGGGGTGCATACCGGACTGCAAAGCATCAGTACTGACGAACTCCGCGCGTCGTGGCGTCGCATCGAGTCGCTGGGCTACGGATGGATCTCGATCTGGGACCACTTCTATGGGGCGACTGGCAAGCCCGACGACGCCGAATGTCTCGAAGCAGTGGCAATGCACGCCGCGCTCGCCTGCGAGACATCGCGTGTTCGCATCGGATCGCTCGTTTACTCGGTCGGCTATCGCCATCCAGCCGTGCTGGCAAAGGCAATCACCACAATCGATCACCTCAGCGGCGGACGCGCCGACATGGGAATCGGGGCGGGTTGGGCACAGGTCGAGTACGACGCGTACGGCATTCCCTTTCCCGAGATCAAGGTGCGCATGGACCAACTGGAAGAGGGCATCCAGGTGTTGCGTGGAATGTTGCACGCCGATGTCTCCAGTTTCGAGGGCAACTACTTCTCCACGCACGACGCCCGCAATGAGCCGCGCCCGTTACAAGCCCAGATGCCCATTTGGGTGGGCGGTGGTGGCGAGAAGCGCACGCTCAAGATTGCTGCTCGTTACGCCGACGGCTGGAATGTTCCCTTTGTCTCTCCAGAGGAGTTCGGCCGCAAGCGGGCCGTGCTCCACGAGCACTGCGCAACTGTTGGCCGAAGCACCTCCGACATTCGTTGCGCCGTCAATGTCGGATTGGCGTGGACAGAAGAGAGCCTGCAGGCACAGTTCGGTCACCTCGCCAACTACGTTCGAAACGGTTGCCTCACCGGAACGGACGAAGCAGTTCTCGATCGCATCGGGCAGTATGTGCAAGCTGGCGCCGATCAGGTGAACATTGCGCTACGCGCTCCATTCGACCTCGACGCACTCGAACGGCTGAGCGTCGCTCTCAACTTGGCATGACCGAGCACTTCGTCGTTCGTGCGCCGGGACGAGTCAACCTGATCGGCGATCACACCGATTACACCGGCGGTCTCGTACTCCCAATGACAATCGATCGCTGGACGATCATCGAGGGATCACACCACGACGGGCCGATCGAATTGATATCCGACAGCGAGCCCCTGCCCATCTCGCTCGCGTTGCCGGTCGCCGAACCCGGCACGATCGAGCCCCGATGGGGACGATATGTCGCTGGTGTCGCTGCAGAACTGGGAGCGGGCGCACACCCATTTCAAGGTCGGGTGACCACAACCATTCCCGTCGGTGCCGGTCTTTCGAGCAGCGCTGCGCTCGAACTCGCAACGGCTTTGGCTCTCGGATTCGAAGGTACTGCCCTCGAGTTGGCCCAGCTGTGCCGCCGCGCCGAGCATCGCGCGAGCGGCGTGCCCTGCGGCATCATGGATCAGCTGTGCATCGCAGCCGGAGTAGCTGACCACGCCCTCCTCATCGACTGTCACTCCCTCGATGTCGAACCAGTGCGCTTGCCCGACGAAATCGCAATCGTCGTGCAGTTCGTGGCGCACCGCACACTTGTCGGCAGCGAGTACGCCAATCGTGTCTCAGAGTGCATCGCTGCCGAGGAGATCATCGGCCCGCTTCGACTCGCGGCCGATGACAGCGTTGCCCGTCTGACTGATCCCCTTCTGCGCCGCCGCGCACGGCATGTGGTCGGCGAGAACCAACGCGTGCGGGACTTTTCGGTCGCTCTTCGCGAGCACGACTTGACCGCTGCCGGCACGTTGATGATCGCCAGTCACAACAGCCTTCGTGATGACTACGAGACGAGTACTCCCGAGATCGACGACGCAGTCGCGCGCATGTGCGCTACACCCGGCGTATACGGCGCCAGGATGACTGGCGGCGGGTTTGGCGGCTGCATCGTCGCCATCGCGGAGCCGGGTGCCAAATTCGAGGGTTGGCGCGTACACGCTGTCGATGGAGCCGCCATCACGCAATCGGGCGTGAACGCGTAGTGCCGGTCGTGCTTCATCTCATGGCAGCTGCGCATTGGTCTTCGCTCGCCCAAGGCGAACCGATCACGAACCCGAGTCTGATCTCAGAGGGCTTCATCCATTGCACCGACGAGCCGAGCGTGCTCTTACAGGTGGCCAATGCGTTCTATGCAGCTCAGCAAGGCGACTTCGTTGTCGTGAGTGTTGACACCGACGCGCTCACGAGCCAGTGCGTTTGGGAAGCGCCGGCGCTGATCAATGATTCAGCCCCGGCATTCGCTCCAACGTTTCCGCACATCTTTGGACCGATCAACCGTGACGCGGTGGTGGGCGTCCGGCGCGTGACGCGCGCTGCGGACGGCCGATTCATCGGCTACACATCAGTCCCGGAGTAACCGGGCCTTCTGGGCGTCGAACTCTTCTTGAGAGAGTGAACCGCGCAACAACAAACCCTCGAGCTTTTCGAGCTGACCGGCGACATCCACGGCCGAGGCGGGAGCAGCAGCGACAACCCCGGTCGACCGGAGGGCTTTCGCCTCAACCTGCGCATGGAGCAGGTTCTGCACGCCCTGCGGATGACGGATGTCGGTGAACCGTTGCTGACCGTCTTCACCACCCGATTCGATAAGGAGGTCACCCGCCCCGATGATTCGTTCGAACACGGTTTGGTTGAAGTTGATGTTGTTCACTCGGCCGAGAGGAATCTCGACGCCGCTTTTGGCGATGAGACCTTGTCGGAAGATGACGCGATCGCTCGTGATCACGAAGTTGGTGGTCTTCCATTTCATGAACCGTTGCAGCAGCCAGAGCGCCGAGACTGCGATGGCTGCGATGAGGACCCACTTCAGGAAATCCTTGGTGCTTCCGGCATCGACGGCGGTGAAGACGGCCAGCCCGACGCCGATGGACAACACGAGCGTTGCTGCCGGTCCGGCGAAAAACCACCAATGCGGCTGCAGATCGAGCGCGACCGTCTCGTTGGCGTTCAGGTTCTTCTTGGGGTATGCCATACCCCGAACTATACGCGAACCGCGATACCGATCCGGCGACGTAACGTGGCGCAGTGGACATCGATGCGCTGCTACGCGGACTTGATGCAGATCAGCGTGCCGCGGTCACGGCAGTCGCCTCGCCGCTGGCCATCATTGCCGCGGCCGGGTCTGGCAAGACCACTGTGCTCATTCGCCGTATTGCATACCGCGTCGCTGTGGACCCCGAGGTTGCAGCAGAACACGTGCTCGCGCTCACCTTTACGAACCAAGCCGCCAGTGAGTTGCATCGTCGTTTACGCCATGCCGGTTTACGCGAGCGGGTCCAAGCCGGTACATTTCATGCCGTCGCCCTCAGGCTCCTCCGACAGCGGGCGATCGACACTGATCAGCGTCCGCCGGTCGTAGCAACCGACAGATTTCGATTGATCAATGAAGCCCTGCGACTCGTCGGGTCGAAAGCCGATCCGGCTGCGGCGCTCAACGACCTCGATTGGTCCCGCGCGCGTCGCCTCGCCCCGTCCGAGTCGGCTGCGGCCGCAAAGCGGGCCGGGCGGCGAATCAACCTCGAAGCCACCGAGTTCGTCTCAATCGCAGACGCGTACTCCACCATAAAAGGTCGGCGCGGAGTACTGGATTTCGACGATCTCCTCGAACGTTGCCTCCACGCTCTGAATACCGATCGACAATGGGCGGCTGGCATTCGTTGGCGGTTTCGCCATCTCTTCGTCGATGAATCACAGGACCTCAACCCACTGCAACATGGTCTCCTCGAGGCCATCCGCGATGATCGCCCCGATCTGTGCCTCGTCGGCGACCCAAGACAAGCGATCTTCGGCTTCAATGGCGCCGACCCCACCATCATGGACAACGTCGAGCGTTTGTATCCCGGAATCACCATCGTTCGCCTCACTCGCAACTACCGCTGCTCACCGCAGATCATCGAGGCCGCCCGAGGCGTACTGCAACGTGGCGAGCAGAGCGACGACTCCGTTGCGGTTCCCGCCGACGGCGCTCGCGTGCGAGTGCTGAGTGAGGTCGACGAAGCCGCTGAAAGCGCCGCTGTCAGCCGACTCGTGCGCGAGGTCGTCGGCTCACAACAGCTCTGGCGAAGTTGCGCCGTACTTGCGCGTACGGTGGCCCAACTCGGCGCGTTGCATGGCGTCCTCGAGCGGGCCGGTGTTCCCTCCAACCTGCAAGGTCGCGCCGGCGCACGTCGCGCCTTTGGTGCCGCCCTCGGCGAGGCATACGCGTGTCGTACACACACAGATCTTGGAGCGTGGGTCGAGCGCGTCACCACCGACGCCTCCGTCAATCCGATCAGATCGCGGGTGGCAGAGGCCGCCGATCGTTTCATAGCTCAGGGAACCGGGATGTCGTTTCGCGCTTGGGTCGATCTGCATTCGCCGTTCGACGACCTCGATAACGCCGAGCCCGACGACGCTGTCGAGCTACTCACCTTCCACGGAGCCAAGGGTCGCGAATGGCAGACCGTGATCATCATCGGAGCCGAACACGGCCTCATCCCACACTCCAGCGCCACAACGCCCACACAACGGAACGAAGAAGCCCGACTGCTGTACGTGGCATGCACGCGGGCCCGCGAACAACTCATCATCACGTGGGCTGGTCAACGTAACGGCCGCAGCTCACAACCATCGCCCTTCATCGTCGACATCGGCACGGCCCTCGAGGAGCCGTTGGCGCACCCCCCTGCGCGGGTCGCGCGCACGCCGCCAGATCCGATCTATGCCGCACTCGTGGCATGGCGCTCGACCGCGGCAAAGGCGGCGCAAGTGACGCCTGCGGCGGTGTGTTCGGATGATTCTCTGCGAGCGGTCGCACGCGCTCGACCCACCACCGTTGCTGAGGTCGTCGCACTCACCGACCTCGGCCCCATTTCGGCGGCACGAATCGCGCCACGTTTATTGGACGCGTTGACCAAGGCGCTGCAGCCGACGAGCTAGCGATCGGGTGGCACGGCGCGCTCGCTGGCACCGAGGCGCAGTTGCAGCAAGCGCTCGAAGACCTCGGGCTTCATCGAGATGAACAAACCTTCAGCCTCGGCGCAGAGAGTGTCACCAGCGCTGAGTTCAGCACTCGCATAGATCTTGCGGCCATCGACCCGGTCGAGCCGTCCGACGAAACGCACCTCTCGGAACAGCGGTGTCGGTGATCGATAATTGATCGTGAGCCGCCCGGTCATACCCGACTTGCCCGAGTGCGCCTGGGCGAATCCGAGCACTTCGTCGAACCCGGCAGCAATAAAACCACCGTGGAGACAGCCCGGCGGCCCTTCATACGCCGCACCGTATGTACAGGTGCCGACGACTTCGCCGTCCTCGCTGAAACTGATACTGATCGGGGGCGCCAACGGATTGAGCACGCCGATGAAGGGGCTGAAATCCACGAAGCTTTGATGGCCAGTGGCCAACGAGCCCTCGGCGACGCCAACGTAGCTGCGGCCGTGCGACTGCTCCTGCAGCAGCGCCGCGGCCTTGATGACCAACGCTGCGGCATCTTCGAGTTGCGAGTCGTCGGCGGTGCTGCGCATTAGTTCGTCGATCACAATCCGAGCCGCTGCCGCCAGGTCGGCGCGGGCGCCTGTGGGCGGCGTCGTGCGCGCCAGCCGGGCATTGATTGCGTCACGCATCGACCTCGTACCATTCGGGCCGGAGAACGGATGGTCCTCGGGCAGACCGTCTGTTGGATCGTTCGGCGCGCTCATGCTTGTGCTAGATCGACGAGGACAGGCGCGTGGTCGCTGGGAGATGTGCCTTTACGAGCGTTGCGATCGATGACGCAGAAGGTGCTGCGCTGAACGATCGGCGCCGTGGCGAGGATGAGATCAATACGCATGCCACGCCCCTGGTGAAAATCGCCTGCCCGATAGTCCCACCAGGAGAACAACTTGGCGTCCTGATGGTGATGGCGGAACACGTCGGTCATCCCCCACCGGCACAAAGCGTCGAGTTCTTCACGCTCGGCAGGACTCACGTGCGTTGCGCCAACCAACTTGGCCGGATCGAACACGTCTCGGTCGTCGGGTGCGATGTTGAAATCTCCTGTGACGATCACGGGGTCGTGAGGCTGGGAGTTCTGGGCGACATGGGCGCGCAGACGAGCCATCCATGCCAGCTTGTACTGATAGTGGTCGTGGTCAAGCGACCGACCGTTGGGGACGTACACCGTCGAGATGCGCACGCCGTTGCATGTCGCGCTCATCAGCCGCGCTTCAGCGTCGGGGAGTTGACCGTCGGCAAAATTGGCCACGACGTCGGTGAGGCCCACCTTGGAGAGGATCGCAACCCCGTTCCATTGGCCCTGGCCGTGGTGAGCACTCTCATAGCCCAAAGCCTGAAAGGTCAGAGTAGGAAATGCATCATCGGCGAGCTTGGTCTCCTGCAAGCACAACACGTCCGGCTGGACATCGGCGATCCACTCCTCGACCCGGGGCAGACGAGCTTTGAGTGAGTTCACGTTCCATGTCGCAACGCGCATTGCTATGCACGCTCCGACCGACGCGCACCCGATCGTGGCGCAGGGCTCTTTGCGGCTGATTTTTTGGTTGTGCGTGCCGACGTATCCGTCGGTGCGGGCGTGTCTGGCGCAGGGCCCTGCACTGCACGGGAAGGCTTCTTGCTGGCACTCTTGGGTGATTGGGGCTGCATCGGCTCTGACGGAAGTGGCCCGGGCAGCGTACCCCGCGAGGCCCTTGGTGCCGCTGACTTTCGGGTGCGCGCAACCGCATCAACAGGTTGTTCCGTCGAGGGCTGGGGCGGCTGTACAACCGGACCGGCCGCCGACTTCGTGGAACCCTTCTTCAGGGATCCCTTCTTGTCGGCCTGCTTCTTGTCGGCAGTCTTTTTGCCAGCGGGCTTCTTCTCGACGGTCTTGTTGTCGGAAGCCGTCTTGTCGTCGGCCTTCTTGCCGACCGTCTTCTTCTCAGTGGCATTCACCTGCGCGGCATTCACCTGCGCGGCTTTCACCTCAGCGGCCTTCACCTGCGCGGCTTTCACCTCAGACGTCTTCGCTTCGGAGGCCTTCTTGGACGTTGGCTTCGGGTCGGGTGACAATGCCGCAGCGGCCCGCTTGGCATCGCCGCGTCGCGGGCGGGCCGGGAGCGGCGGCTTGGCGTCGGGAGACATCGCCAATACTCCGAGATCGATGCTTCGTCGCGCAGGAGCAAAACTGTGCACGACCAGGGTCACGACCTCGCCAAGTGCCACTGCCTCGCGCGCGCTGCGCGGTGGTGGGTCACCCATCAGCCGCAGCGGCAGATAGCCGTGCGCATCGCCAATCAGCACGTAGGCGCCATGCGATGAGTAGCTGTCCACGACCGCCTCCACCGTGGTACCCACGGGGTGATGCTCGACGAACGAGAGAAAGACCATCAGGTCGTTGACCGATTTCGGTGTGGTCAGCTTCTGCGCCGGCATCACAGCGCCAGGTGGCGCAGACTTCGGAATCGGCATCGGGGCATTGGCCGAAAGCGCTGGAAGCGCCGTGAGGTCGGTTGATTGCTTACTGCCTCGGCGTCGACCTGGCGATTTCTCGACAACCTTTTGTTCCTTGACCGATCGACGACTGACGGGGCCACGCACCGGCGTGCGATACACGAACACCCAGCCGACATGGGGAACGGGTTTGCCGCCGACGAGGCGACCTTCATCGAACAACCACGCAAACTCACCATGGAATTCTTGGTAGCTGTCGTTGGACAGCACCGTTGCCTTTACCTTCTGGGCAATGCTCAAGATGAACCCGTCACCGCGGCCGATTGCTCCCGCTGGTGGCGCAACGAACGCATTGGTCTCGATAGCACGTTCGAACGCGGGAACCTCCTTGGGATCGATGCGATGACCAAATGTCGCGTCCACGACCACCGTGATCAGCGCCTCAGGATGATCGAGGCGATACGCGTCGACCGCTTCGTTGAGCTGCTTGAGGCTTGGCGCGGTTCGGCCCTCGGTGGCCAAATTGGAGCCGTCGATGATGACGTGATGAGGCATAACACTGTCAGTCAAGCATCTACGGGGCCCTGCGCGTACGATCGTCGGGTGTTCACAGCCGTGCTCTGGGATTTTGGTGGCGTCATCCTGTCAAGTCCGTTCGAAGCGTTCAATCATTTCGAGGTACGCGCGGGACTACCGCGCGACTTCATCCGATCGGTGAACGCCACCAATCCGGACTCCAACGCATGGGCCCGCCTCGAACGCAACGAACTCGGGCCCGAACAGTTCGACAACGCCTTCGCCCACGATTCGCGCAGCCTCGGGCACGAGGTACGCGGTGCCGACGTTCTGGCCTTACTGGCTGGTGAGATCCGACCAGAGATGGTCGCAGCACTCGATGCAGTCAAGGCGGCCGGCTTCAAGACCGCTTGCCTCACCAACAACGTCGTCACCACCGACACGGAATCTGCCGCGATCAGCACGGATCGGTCCATCGGTCTCGCCGCTGTGATGGCACGCTTTGATGCGGTCGTCGAGAGCAGCAAGGTCGGTGTGCGCAAGCCCGAGCCGCGCTTTTATGAAATCGCATGCAGATTGCTCGACGTGCGACCGATTGACTGCATCTTTCTCGACGACCTCGGCATCAATCTGAAGCCGGCAGCGGCGATGGGTATGCACACGATCAAGGTCGTCGATCCCGCTGTGGCCCTCACCGAACTTGCTGCGGTTACAGGACTGTCGTTCGGCTGACCCTCCGCGCGGATTTCTGCGCGCCTACGAGCCGTCGAAGGTCTCGTCCATGAGGTCGGCGAGTTCCTGATCGTGGATCGTCTTGGAGCCAGTTGCTGGGCTACCGCTCTCGACGCGAGAGACGTGGCGCAGGTCGTAGCCACGTTCTTTCACGCGCCACACCCGATGCTCGACAAAGTTCCACGGCCCCATGTTCTCGGGTTCTTCCTGCAGCCACACGAGCTCGCGGGCATTGGGGTAGCCATCGAGCACCGAGAGCATCTGTTCGACCGGGAACGGATACAACTGCTCAAGCCGAACAACTGCGGCCGCAGCGTTGCGCTTGTCGCGCTCGGCGAATGCGTCCCACGCGACCTTGCCGCTACAGAACACCAACCGCTGCACTGCCTGCTTGTCGAGATTCGGCGTCGGGTCGTCGAGCACTTCTTGGAACGAACCCTGCGTGAGGTCATCAACGCTTGATCGAGTTTGGGCCATCCGCAACGCCGACTTCGGAGTGAACAGCACCAACGGTTTGCGAACCTCGCGCCGCACCTGACGGCGTAAGAGGTGGAAGTACTGGGCTGCGGTTGTGGCGTTGCACACTTGAATGTTGTCTTCGGCGCATGATTGCAGGAACCGTTCGATGCGCGCCGAGCTGTGCTCTGGTCCTTGACCCTCGAAGCCGTGCGGCAGGAGCAGCACGAGTCCGTTGCCCTGACCCCATTTGTCTTCGGCAGCAACGATGTATTGATCGATGATGATCTGGGCGCCGTTGACAAAGTCTCCGAACTGCGCCTCCCACAGGACCAAGGTGTCGCGGTTGATGTGCGCGTATCCGTATTCGTAACCAACGGCGGCGTACTCGCTGAGCAACGAGTCATAGATCCAAAAGTTGGCCTGGCTCCCGGGCATTTCTGCCAACGGCACCCAGTTGCGCTCAGTGTCGTAATCGATGAGCGCAGCGTGACGCTGGCTGAACGTGCCGCGTCGGCAGTCCTCGCCAGAGAACCGCACCGGCGTGCCTTCCATCACGAGCGATCCGATCGCTAGTGCCTCGCCCGTCGCCCAATCGATCTGATTGCCCTCGTGATACAGCTTTGCCCGCGTCTCGAATTGGCGAGCAAGCTTGGGGTGCGGCGTAAAGCCCTCGGGATACTCGGTGAGATGATCGAAGATCGCGTCCAGGCTCGCCCGGGTCACACCAGTCTCGACGTGTGGCAGCACGCCGAGCGGCCGAGGCGGACGCGCCACCTTGACTGCTTCGGGAGCGTGCGCACGGGTTTCATCGAGCGCGACCTGCAGTTTGTGCTGGAAGTCGTTGAGCACGGTCTCGGCCTCTTCGACCGTGAATTCGCCGCGCTTCACCAGTGCCTCAACATAAAGCTTGCGCACACTGCGACGCTCGGCGATCGCCTTGTACATCAACGGTTGCGTGTAGCTGGGATCATCGCCTTCGTTATGACCTTGTCGGCGATAACACACCATGTCGATCACGACGTCTTTGTGGAAGCGTTGCCGATACTCGAACGCGAGCTGGGCGACGCGCACGCATGCCTCGGGATCATCGCCATTCACATGGAAGATGGGCGCCTGCACGGTCTTGGCAACATCGCTGCAATACAGCGAACTACGTGCAAATTTTGGACTGGTTGTGAAGCCAATCTGGTTGTTGATGATGAGGTGGATGGTGCCACCAACGCGGTAGCCATTGATGTCGCTCATCGCCAGACACTCAGCCACCACACCCTGCCCAGCGAACGCGGCGTCGCCGTGGATGAGAATGGGCAAGGACGGGTACGAACCCGGCGGCTCGATGCGGTCCTGGTTGGCGCGCACCATACCTAACACGATGGGATCGACGGTCTCGAGATGACTGGGGTTCGCGGCCAACTCGACCCTGATGTCGGCTCCACTGGGGCTCTCGAACTTGCCGACCGCACCCAAGTGATACTTCACGTCGCCCGAGCCCTGCACCGACGTGGGATCGACGTACCCTTCGAACTCCCGGAAGATCTGGTCGTAGCTCTTGCCCATCAGGTTCGCGAGCACGTTGAGGCGCCCTCGGTGGGCCATACCCAACACTGTCGAATCCAGCCCCGCTTCGACGGCCCCAGTGAGCACCGTGTCCAGAATCGGGATCGCTGACTCGGCGCCTTCGAGACCGAACCGCTTGGCACCGACATACTTGGTAGCGAGGAACTTCTCGAATGCCTCCGAAGCGTTGAGCCGATCGAGGATGCGCCGCTTTTCATCCTTCGAGAGCGTGATGTGCACACCTTCGACCTTGCTCTGGATCCAGCGCTGCTCGTCGGTGTCTTGAATGTGCATGTACTCAATACCGATTGTGCGGCAATATGCGTCCCGAAGAACACCGAGCAGGTCGCCAAGGGGTTGCTTTTCGACTCCGCCGACGCCACCGGTGAGAAACTCGCGCTCGAGGTCCCAGATGGTGAGGCCGTACGTCGCAGGGTCGAGCTCGGTCGGCATCTTCGGTTGCTTCCAACGCAGCGGATCGAGATCTGCAATGAGGTGTCCGCGCACGCGGTGAACGCGTATGAGCGTTGCAACCTGCATCTGCTTGTGCAGCATCGCATCTTCGCTATTGGTCGGATTAATGTCGGTACGCCACTTGACGGCCTCGTACGGCACGCTGAGGTCAATGAAAATGTTCTCATAGAAGCCGTGCTCACCCATGAGCAGTTCGTGCACACGCTTCAGGAACATGCCGCTCTCGGCACCCTGAATGATGCGGTGGTCGTACGTACTCGTGAT
>JAYTWP010000220.1:0-2548 GCA_043743395.1 Actinomycetota bacterium
CGACTCGTCGACTATCCGGCCACGTCGATGAAAGTCGACGCCGAGATGTTCGAACTCGGCCTGCACGTGTCCGGCACCGACACCTGCAAGCGCGCGCCCTGCCGACAGCCAGTCGAGGTTGGCGAACTGCTTGGCGGCCACCAGCGGATGACGGTAGGGCAGCACATACACATGCGTCAGCAGACCAACCCGTGTTGTGATGGCTGCCAGCCACGACAACGTGCCGATCGGCTCGGCCCAGTGGGTGCCCATTCCGCCGACCACCGAATCGGGCAGGGCGACGTGATCGCACACTCCCACGTAGAAGAAGTCGTGGTCATCGGCGGTCTTGGCAACCCGAGCGAGCTCGGCAGGACCTGCCGTGCGCTCCCATTCGGATACGAAGTAGTTGCTTTGCGCTTGGATCGGCAACTGCATGCCGAACACCCGCGCCCCGTGCGGGATCTCAATCATCTGGCCACCGTAGCGCACCATGTCGAGAGATCTGACGCCGCGTCAGATGTTGAATCGGCACACGACCGATGTGCCAGGCGACGCGCTACCGTCATGCCGCCGATGTGGCACTGATGTGACACGGACGCATCGTCAGCCGACGTCGTGCCAGGCCGACAAACGTTGTGCACTGTCGTCACCCGGAAGTGGCAGCTGACAGATCACGCGCAGTTGCGGCCACTCGGATGGGATCATCTGCTGATACTCGAACGTCAACTCGCCCGCGCGCGGGTGCCGGTAGCGCCGCAGTCGGGTCTGGAATCCGGCGACGTCGTGTTGCGGCCACCACGCCGCGAATTCGGCACTGTGCGTTAACAGCCGGGCGATGAGATCGATCACGACCGGGTCGTCCATCAGGCGTGTGGTGCTGGCGCGAAACTCGGCGAGCGTGCTGCGCGCGCGGTCTTCCCAATCGACGATCAGCGCTCGTGCGGTGGGTTCGCAGAACACGACCCAGACCAAGTTGCGTTCGTCGGCACCCAGCGTGCTGAGTCGTGGATAGAGCTTGTTCTGCGCCGAGTTCCACGCGACGTACTCCCATCGCGGCCCAAGCACGTAGGCCGGTGACGGCTCCATCGATGTGATCAATCTCACGATGGCGTCTGGCACTTCGAGTGTTCGGTCCACCGGGTCCGGAGTTTCGCCGCTCGCCAACGCCAGCAGGTGGCCGCGGCCGGCGTCGTCGAGGCGCAAGGTGCGTGCCAACGCCAGGAGCACATCGCGAGATGCGTTGATCCGTCGACCTTGTTCGAGCCAGGTGTACCAGGTGAGCGAAACTCCGGCGAGTAGTGCAACTTCCTCACGGCGCAACCCCGGCGTACGCCGTCGACTTCCAGAAGGCAGGCCGACGTCGAGCGGGCGCAACGCTTCGCGGCGTGTCCGCAAGAATTCGCCGAGTTCCGCGCGCCGATCCATGGGCGCCATTCGATCAGATCTGGGGGCGAGTTGCGACTGGTTACTTGGCGCTGGTCTCGTTGTCCAACGGCACGAACGGGTGACACGGCTCGCCGCGCAACGAGCCGCACGCAGCTACCCCGGGCGGCACCGTGATGCCAGGGATCACGGGCAACACGATCGCGGACGGGTGTGTCGCATCGTGTGCGATCGTGTTTGTCTCGCCGCTGGTGATGGTGCCGAACTCCCAGACCGGGCGGCTGTTGCCAGGCGCGTCGATCGTGATCCGAATCTGGCTACCCGCACGGAATGCATATGCGAACGGGAAAATTTCGACGCGCACCGGTGTGAACTCGTCCTTCGGCAGCGGTGATGCATCGGCCTGGGCGTGGGTCTGCACGGGCAGGACATCGGTGCTCGCCTTAGTGTCGAGCGCTCGGTGCGAAGCCCGCAACCATCCGCTCTGGATGTACATCTCGGTGCCGTCGGGACGCACCTCGGTGATGGTGACCTCGAAGTCCGTGTCGGCCGCCGACGATTTGACCCAGAGGTCAGCTGAGCCGGTGCCGACAACGACGGTGTCGTTGGCGAGCGGCGCTGTGGCATAGGCAACACCTGTACCCGCCGGGATCGATCGCCAGTCGTAGACCACATCGGCACTCCATACATCACTACTACGACCTCCGGGATAGAAGGCTTTCGGCAGCGCGGAGGGGTCTGCCTTGTACGAGTCGGGCGTTCCCGATGTCTGCTTGTCACTGGTCAGAAGCCCCTTATCGGCCAGGTACCACGTAGTCGATTTCGCCGATGGAACCGGCCATGTACTGAAGCTTTCGATCCAGCGCGGAAGTGGGCCGCTCGGTACCGTTTTGCCCGACGCGCCTTCTTCGAACAGGACGCGCACGGATGGTTCGGCCTCGAACTCCTTCAACGCCTGCTCGTACGTCTTGCCGTCGAAGCGGTCGGCAGGCAGGGTGGGCGCCGCGGTCTTGTACACGCCTGGCACCAGGATGGGCGTCACGATCCGCGCGCCGTTGAGGGTGGGCGTCTTCTTCGCAACGTACAGCGAATAGAACTCGACCATTCGCGCAAACACTGTGGGACTCAGTGACTCGGTATGCAGACCGTTGACAAGGTCCACGTACAGATGTGGAGTGCCCGT
>JAYTWP010000221.1:0-10932 GCA_043743395.1 Actinomycetota bacterium
GCGCACGGAGTCGTCGTTCGTCTGGGCAAGATGGATCAGGCGCTTGTAATGGCCAAAGTACATGTCGCGCAACTGCGGAGCACGGTCGAGACCGAGGCCGCTCCACACCAACGCATCAAAATGCTTCGCCAGGAAATCGGTGAGATAGAAGGTGCCGAGCTCTTGTTCTTGCAACGCTGCGAACAGCTGGGATCCGGCGAGAAACTCATAGCAGTGCGCTCCCGGCAGCCGGCCGACACCGGGATACTCGGCAAGAAATGCATCGAGCAAGCCACCCGTGCCACAGTCGGCATAGGCAACGAAGACGGCGCGGTCGCCACCGATTGCCTGGTCGACGATCGGGCGCAGTTCGCCCACAATCTTGTTCGGCATGTTGTGCAGGTTGGCGGGCAGGTAGTGCACGTCGACCAAACCGTCGAGGCCACTCGCGGCCAACACCGCGCGGAGATCAGAGGTCAGCGCGGCGCAAGCGATGATCAGCGGTAGCCGCGACTCGCGCGCCATTGGAGACGACTCTTCTTAGTTCGCTCGCGCTGCAACGCGGCGGGCCTGCACGAACGACTTTGCCGTCTCGGCAGCGACGGCAGCATCGCGGCAGTACGCATCGGCACCGATTGCGGTGGCGAACTCCTCGTTGAGCGGAGCGCCGCCGACGAGGATGATCTGATCGAGGCGGCGACCCTTTTCCTTGAGGGTGTCGATGACAACCTTCATGTACGGCATGGTGGTGGTCAGCAGCGCCGACATGCCCAAGATGTCGGGCTTGTGCTCGTCGAGCGCGGCCAAAAATGCGTCCGCGTCGGTGTTGATGCCGAGGTCGATGACCTCGAAACCGGCACCCTCGAGCATCATCGCGACGAGGTTCTTACCGATGTCGTGGATGTCGCCTTTCACGGTGCCGATGACGACCTTGCCGACGGACTCGGCGCCGGTCTCGGCGAGCAGTGGCCGCAGGATCCCCATGCCACCCTTCATCGCGTTTGCTGCCAGCAGGACCTCGGGCACGAACAAGATGCCGTCACGGAAGTCGATACCGACGATGCGCATGCCTTCGACGAGTGCGTCGTTGAGAACTCGGTCGGGACCCCATCCACGCTTCAGCAAGATGTTGGTGCCTTCGCGTATTTCAGGACCAAGACCGTCGTACAGATCGTCGTGCATCTGTGCGGTCAAGTCGTCGTCGCTCAAGTTCTCAAGAACGATGTCGTCATCGGCCATGTGGGGTCTCCTCTACGCGTGCCACGCAATCCACGATACGGGAAGATACTATATCGTGGAAGACGGAGCGGGTCAATGAGTGGTACTACTGTGCCGGGTTTGCTCCCAAGGACAACCAACCTGCGATTGGTGACAAGGGAAAGGTTTTGCCGAATGGCACGGACTCGATATGCGGTGGCTGGTCTTGCCATGAGCATAGGCACCGTCCTCATGGGATCGGGGCTCCTGAACTCGCTGATGGGTGTGCGCTCCAAGCGCGCCGGCATCAGCGCGGCAGTGATGGGGTTGGCAATGGCGACCTACTACTTGGGCTTTGTCGCCGGCATTCCAGCGATGACCAAGATCCATGAGCGGGTCTCGAGGCGTTGGCTGTTCGTCATCAGTTCCGTATCGATGGGACTTGCCGCGGCAAGCTACGGCCTCATTGTGCAGCCGATGGCGTGGCTCGTTCTGCGCTTCGTCACCGGCTTCGGCGTAGCCGGCTGCTACCTCGTTGTAGAGACCTGGCTGAACGACATTTCACACAACGACATCCGCGGCAAGGTCATGGGTGCGTACGTGGCTGTCGCCGCGGGCGGCATGGCCTTTGGCCAACTGATCTTGTCGATGACCAATCCATCGAGTTGGGTTCCGTTCGCCATCGCTGGCGCGATCAGTGGGGTGGCCTGGGTGCCACTATTCGCCGTCAAGGTTGGGGGCGGCGAGCGGCACCATCCGAATGGCGCCATGAGCGTGGTGCAAATTACCCGCGTCGTTCCCTCGGGGGTGATTGGCTTCCTGCTCGTCGGAGTCACGCAGGGCTGTCTCCTCACAATGGCGAGTGTCTATGCGGCGCGGGCGGGTCTGAACGCTCGAGAGGTCGCGATCTTCGTCGGCGCGATCACAGCAGGCGCCGTCGTGCTGCAGATCCCCATCGGTGTACTCGCTGATCGGGTCTCGCGCCGCGCCGTGATGGTGGCGCTGTGCGTCATCACCTCAGTCCTCGCGATGGCTATGGTCGGCACTCCGGCCGGATCGGTGCCCGCGTACTTCTTGGCGTTTGCGCTTGGCGGCTTCAGCGCACCCCTCTATGCGCTCGGCAACGCGTACACCAACGACTGGCTCCCGCCAGGGCAAACGCTCGCCGCTAGTCGGGCACTGCTGAGTACGTACTCCATTGGCGCCGTGTTCGGACCACTCCTTGCGGCAGCATCGATGACCGCGTTCGGCACGGCTGGTTTCTTCTGGGCATTGGTGATCGCGCATAGCGCCTTGGCGCTGTTCATGAGCTACCGCATCGTCATCGCCCCCGATCGGGCGTACACGCCCATAGGGGTAGATTGACGCCATGGCCAGCGCAAACTCAGGCATTCAGTCCATCGAGCGCGCCTTTTCTGTGCTGTTGGCCATCGCGACCGAGCCATCCGGAATCACCGATGTCGCACGTCGGGTCTCACTCCCGGTCAGCACGGTGGCACGACTGTTGTCCACGCTCGAGAATCTACAAGCGGTCATTCGCCAAGAGGACGGTGTGAGCTACCGCATCGGGCCGATGGTCAGCAGCCTTGCTGCTGGCAATGACACCACACTCATCGGCCGCGCAAGACCGTTCCTCACCGAGTTGGTCGATCGCGTCGGCGAAACAGCCGGACTTTCCGTACTCGACGGCGAGGACGTTCTCTATCTCGATCACGTCGGCGCCGAAAACGTCATCCAGATCCAAGACTGGACAGGCAAACGCGCGCCGTTTCATGTGGTGTCGTCGGGCCTGGTGCTGTTCGCCTACGAAGGCACTGAGCATGTCGATGCCGCCTTGGCGCAGGGCCTCGAACGCTTCACCGAACACTCGGCTGTGTCGGGCCCACAACTTCGCAAGCGTCTCGCCACCATACGAGAAGCCGGGTTTGGGTGGACCGTGGAAGAGTTCCAGATTGGTCTGACGTCGGTGGCCGCGCCGGTGTTCAACCGCTCAGGGCAGGCAATCGCGGCAATTCACTGTCATGGTCCGAGCTACCGATTCCCTACGGACGCCAACCGGGACGACATCGTCGGCGCAGTAACCGACGCCGCACGCAGGCTCAGCGCCACCAAGCTCGACTAGCCGCGCAACTAGCCGCGCAACTGGCCGCGCAACTGGACGCGCAACTGACCGCTCAACCGGACGCCAAAAAGTCTTCGGGCAGAGGTCTTCCACCATGCGGATAGATGTTGTATGGTGGTAACCAGCACAAGCGTTCAAGGAATAACGCTTGCTCTTCTTGGGAGTCGCTTCGCATCATGGCTATCTTTCGCTCACGTCAACGCCCGGCCACGGATGCCGCGACCCCGCTGGCGCCGCTGACCCTCGAACGTGTCCGCCACGCTCACTTCGAACTCATCCCGACGCCAAAGGCACATCTTCAGTTCATAGAGTTGCCCGAGGCGTCCACCGTGTCCGTGACATGTTCACCGGTAAAGGACATCACGGCCACGCTCGACCTCGCCGCACAGTTGCAGGACCTCGGTCATACGGTGATTCCGCATCTGGCTGCACGCATGGTCGAAGGACCCCATCATGTCGCACAGATCGCGGCGTGGGTCAACGAACACGGCGTGCGCGATCTGTTCATCATCGGCGGTGACGCGCCCGAGCCACACGGTCCGTACGCCGACGCAGCGGCGCTCATCCGCGCACTGATCGACTCGAACGCCAACGTTGCCAACATCGGCTTTGGCGGGTACCCCGATGGTCACGCCACCATCAGGCTCGACAAGCTGTCAGCTGCCCTTTTCGACAAGCAGCAGTTGCTTGACGCCGCCGGAATCGGCGGCTGGGTGTCGACCCAAATGTGTTTCGATACAAAGGCCGTCACGCGTTGGATCACACAGAGTCGCACTGCTGGCCTGCATCTGCCGATTCATCTTGGCGTTCCCGGCGTGATCGACACCACGAAGCTGTTGACGATGGGCGCAAAGCTCGGGGTCGGCGCCTCGCTGCGCTACCTGCGTAAGAACCGCGCTGTCGTCAGCAAGCTCGCAACGCCCGGCGGTTATGACCCCATGGACATGCTGCTGCCGCTTGAACGCGACTTTGAGACTCTCGACATCACGGCGTTGCATGTTTTCACGTTCAACCAAGTGGCCAACACTGCCGCATGGCGCCGAGCCGTCATCGGCGACAGCGCAGTACACCCGCAATTCACCAACACCATTGCCACCACAACCGGCATTCACGAGGAGATGAACTCTCATGGGCTTTCCGTCTGATCTGGATATTGCACAGGCTGCGACCCTGCAGCCTCTGCTTGACATTGCTGCACAGATGGGCATCGGGCCACATCTGATCGAGCCATACGGCGACAGCCTGGCAAAGATCAAGCTCGCCGCGATCGAAGAACTCTCCGACCGCCCCAAGGCGAAGTACGTGGTGGTGTCGGCGATCACCCCGACCCCACTCGGCGAAGGCAAGACCACCACAACGGTCGGACTCGGTATGGCGTTCAAGCACATCGGCAAGAAGAGCGTCATCGCAATTCGCCAGCCATCGATGGGCCCGACGTTCGGCATCAAGGGCGGCGCCGCGGGCGGCGGCTACAGCCAGGTCATCCCGATGGAATTGCTCAACCTTCACCTCACGGGCGACTTCCACGCAGTGACCGCAGCGCACAACATGCTCGCTGCGGTGCTCGACAATCACCTTCATCAGGGCAACGAACTCAACCTCGACCTGAACAACATCACCTGGCGCCGCGTCCTCGACATCAACGAACGTGCGCTGCGCAACATCGTCATCGGCCTGGGCACCAAAGAAGATGGCGTCACCCGCCAAACCGGGTTCGACATCACTGCGGCCTCCGAAGTCATGGCCATCTTCGCCTTGTGTACGTCGCTCAAGGACATGCGCGAGCGCCTCGGACGCATCGTGGTCGGCTACACGCCGTCTGGCGATCCGGTGACTGCTGAGGACCTGCACGGTGCGGGCGCAATGGCCGCCATCATGCGTGACGCGCTCAAGCCCAACCTGATGCAGACCCTCGAAGGCACGCCCGTACTCGTGCATGCTGGACCGTTCGGCAACATCGCTCACGGCAACAGCAGCATCATTGCCGACCAGATCGGTATCCGCGGCGGCGACTACCTCATCACCGAAGCCGGCTTCGGCGCAGATATGGGTGCCGAGCGATTCTTCAACATCAAGTGCCGCGCGTCAGGTCTGGCGCCAGACGCAGCCGTCATCGTGGCCACCGTTCGTGCGCTCAAAGCTCACTCGGGCAACCACAAGATCGTCGCCGGAAAACCGTTGCCGGAAAACCTGCTCAAAGAGAATCCCGATGAAGTTCAGATCGGCGGCGCCAACCTGCGCAAGCAGATCGAGAACATCCGCATTCACGGCGTGTCGCCAGTCGTCGCCATCAACGCATTCCCCGGCGACTTCGACTCCGAGCATCGGGCAATCATCGAGATCGCCGAGTCGATGGGTGCACGCGTCGCTGTCTGCACCCACTTTGCCGACGGTGGGCGCGGTGCAACGGCCTTGGCTGAAGCCGTCGCCGAGGCCGCTGACGAGCCGTCGAACTTCAAGGTGCTCTACCCCTCCGATGCGAGCCTCAAGACCAAGATCGAAACCGTCGCCACAAAGGTCTATGGGGCCGCCAACGTCGAGTACTCGGCGACCGCCAACCGTCAGTTGGCTAACTACGAACGCAACGGCTTCGGCCATCTGCCGGTGTGCATCGCCAAGACGCACCTGTCGATCTCATCTGATGCGTCGCTCAAGGGAGCACCAACGGGTTGGACCTTGCCAGTGCGCGAGGTGCGCGCGTCGGTTGGAGCCGGGTTCGTCTACCCCATTTGCGGCGATATGCGCACGATGCCTGGCCTCGGCGGCGATCCGGCCGCTCACCACATCGACATCGACGAGAATGGTGTCATCAGCAATCTGTCGTAATCACTCCGATCAGTGCGGGGTTACCTGACCCGAGCACACCATCGGCACTAACCTGAGAGTGTTCCTATGAGCAACGAATTCGAGCGCACCCCGGGTGGCGCAATCATCATGAACGGCACTTCGCTTCGCGACGAGACCGTGCTTCGGCTGCGCAGCGAGATCGAGGCAATGGGTCTCGGCCTGCCGATGGTCTGCCTCGCAACCGTGCTGGTGGGCGACGACAAGCCGAGTCAGATCTACGTCCGCATGAAGCACAAGAAGGCCGCCGAGGCAGGAATGACCTCCAAGCACGTCGACCTCTCGCCGACAGCCACGCAGACCGAGGTCGAAGATGCCGTGCGCACGCTTGCCGCAGATCCCGAGGTGCACGGCATTCTGATTCAACTGCCACTCCCGGCGCACCTCGACACCGAAGCAGTTCTCGATCTGGTACCTGCCGAAAAAGACGTCGACGGCCTCACTGAGGCAAGTATGGGTCGCCTCGTGCGCGGCCGGGTCGGACATGTGCCCTGCACACCCAAGGGTGTCATGCGCTTGCTCGACAAGTACGGCATCCAGACCTCTGGAAAGAAGGCGGTCGTGATCGGTCGCTCGTCCTTGGTCGGGCTGCCACTCGCCCTGCTGCTTGCGCGCAAGGGCACCGATGCAACGGTCACACTCGCCCATTCCCGTACCCCGGATCTTGCGGCGGCATGTCGCGACGCTGACATCGTCGTTGGTGCAGCGGGTATGGCCGGCCTCATCACGGCTGCGCATGTGAAGCCCGGCGCCACGGTGATCGATGTGGGTGTGTCACGCACAGCATCAGGGATTGTCGGCGATGTCGATTTCGACAGCGTGCAAGCAATCGCCGGGGCGATCACGCCGATGCCTGGAGGCACCGGACCGATGACCATCGGGTGTCTCCTCGAGAACACACTCGAGGCGGCGCGCATGCTCGGCGCAATTCCTCCCGCGTCTTCAACACCCTCGGGGAAGTGACACTTGGCAAAGCGACGCGCACCGCGGCCTGACTACGTTCGTCTCACCGAACCGCTGGTCCGCGAGAACGGCGTGCTTCGTCCGGCAACATGGGATGAAGCACTCACGCGCGCCGCAGCCGGCTTTCAGCACGCAGTCGATACGTATGGCGAAGACGGAGTTGGCGTCTTCTCCTGCTCGAAGGCCACGAACGAGATGAACTTCCTCGCGCAGAAGTTCACCCGCCAGGTTCTCGGCACGAACAACATCGACTCCTGTAACCGAACTTGACACGCTCCCAGCGTGGTCGGTCTGGCCACAGTGTTCGGTGCCGGTGGCGGCACGTCGTCCTACCGTGAGGTCGAAGACGCCGATGTGATCGTTCTGTGGGGCTCGAATGCGCGCCTCGCCCACCCCATTTTCTTCCACCACGTGCTCCACGCGGTTCGCAAGGGCGCGAAGCTCTTCGTTGTCGACCCACGACGCACTGCGTCGGCGCGGTGGGCCGACCGCTGGCTCGGCTTACACGTCGGATCCGATATTGCTCTCGCGCACGCGATCGGCCGCGAGATCATCGAAGCGGGTCTCTACAACCGCGCGTTCGTCGAAGGCTCAACGACCGGTTTCGCCGAGTATCGGGCCGCCGTCGAGCCATGGACGCTCGAACATGCAGAAGCCATCACGGGTGTGCCCGCCGATGCGATTCGTGAACTGGCGCACGCTTTTGCCCGTGCCGATCGTGCGCAGATGTGTTGGACCCTCGGCATCACCGAGCATCACAACGGCGTCGACAACGTGTTGTCACTCATCAACCTCAGTTTGTTGTGTGGCCACGTCGGCCGCTATGGCTCAGGCATCAATCCGTTGCGCGGACAGAACAACGTGCAGGGCGGCGGCGACATGGGGGCGATCCCGAACAAGCTGTCCGGCTTTCAAGACATACTCGACGACGACGCCCGCCACAAGTTCGAGGTGGCCTGGAACTGCACCATCCCGCCCCGCTATGGCAAGCACCTCACGCAGATGTTCGAGGCAATGGAGCGCAAGGAGATGCGCGCGCTGTATGTCATCGGTGAGAACCCTGCACAATCCGAAGCCGACTCCAGCCATGCCGTCCACATCTTCGAGGGCCTCGCACACATGGTGGTGCAGGACATCTTTCTGACCCGGACAGCCGAACTCGCCCACGTTGTCCTCCCTGCCACAGCCGCATGGTGCGAAACCGAGGGAACCGTCACCAACAGCGAGCGGCGCGTGCAACGCGTGCGCAAAGCAATCGAGTCGCCGCCGGGAGCGCGCGACGACACAGCGATCATCATCGAATTGGCGCACCGCATGGGCCACACCGAGTGGGACTACCCCAACTCCGAAACGGTCTGGGAAGAGTTGCGTTCGCTGTCACCGATGCATCACGGCATGTCGTATGCACGCCTTGAGGAACTCGGTGGGATCCAGTGGCCATGCCCCTCTAACGACTCGCTCGAACCGTCTTTCCTGCACTCTCGGTTGTGGGCCGAAGATCCGGCCGACCGCGGTCGACTCGCGCCATTCAGCGCCGTTGTCTGGGATGGCCCTGTGGACCAACTCACGGATGAATTTCCCATCCGTCTCACCACGGGCCGCCGTCTCGATTCGTACAACACCGGCGTCCAGAGCGCGGCAATCGTGTCGCCTCTGCGCGAGGGCGAGACGCTCGATCTCAACCCCGATGACGCAATGCGCCTCGGTCTCGAGGAACACGAAGTTGTGCGGATCAGTTCTCGCCGTGGCTCCATTCAGGCGCCCGTACGGTTCGACTCGCATCTACGTCCAGGGCTCGCGTTCATGACCTTCCACTTCCCCGACGAGATTGATGTGAACATACTCACCATCGAGGCAAACGATCCCAAGTCGGGCACCGCTGAGTTCAAGTCGAGCGCGATCCGGGTCGACAAGCTCAACGCCTCGGTCGACATGTCCGTGCCGGTTGCGGGCGAGTAGCGATGGATCTCCGCTTCCCCCTCGCCGAGCCCACCTTGGCTGAGATCCAGACTCTCGACTCGGCACTCGGAGAAACCACCGTTGTCGAAGGCTGGACGCGTGAACATGGTGGAGTTCACCTCGCTGCACAGCAGCGACCGCACTTACTGGCCGCCCTGCATGCGCTGCAGAACCGGGTGGGCTGGATCAGCCCGGGCGGACTCGGCGAATTGTGCCGACGACTCGAGATTGCCCCGGCCGAGGCCTACGGAGTCGCCAGTTTCTACGCGATGTTCAGCTTGACCGAACGACCCGCCCGGGTTGCCCACGTGTGCGCCGACCTTGCGTGTCAGGCACTCGGTGCAGGCGCTCTGATGGAGGCGGTCGAAGCCGAATGCGGCGCCCCGAATCAAACGGGCGGATCCGGCGCGTGGCAACCGAGCGCATGCCTCGGGCTGTGCGAGCGCGGCCCTGCAGTGTTGGTCACCGAAGCCGGCGACCCGTCGCACGAAGCAGTGATCGCCCCCGCTATACCTACCGACGTCGCCGTGGCGCTTCGGGTCGGACCGCGCGGTCTCGGCGCAGAGTCGCCCGTGGTGGATGCCGTACCTCAGGCGTCCACGCAAGAGGGCGCGTCTTCACTTGTGCTGCTGAAGCGAGTCGGTGTCGTTGACCCCGCTTCGCTCGACGACTACCGCGCGCATGGCGGATACCAAGCGCTGCGCGCCGCTGTGGCGATGGGCCCGGCTGAAGTCATCCGTGAGGTCACCGAGTCGAACTTGGTCGGGCGAGGTGGCGCAGCGTTTCCGGCCGGCCGTAAGTGGGCTGCTGTGGCCGCGCAGCCCGTACGTACGCACTATCTCGTGTGTAACGCGGACGAGAGCGAACCCGGCACGTTCAAAGACCGGGTCATCATCGAGGGCGACCCGTTCTCACTCATCGAGGCGATGACGATATGCGGTTACGCGACGGGTTGCGAGCACGCCTACGTCTATCTGCGCGGCGAGTACCCCCGCGCCCTCGAGCATCTCCAACACGCAATCGACACTGCCCGAGAGCGCGGCTACCTCGGCCCCAATGTGATGGGCTTCGGCTTCGCATTTGAGATCGAGATCACACGCGGTGCGGGGGCGTATATCTGTGGCGAAGAGACAGCCATCTTCAACTCCATCGAGGGGTACCGGGGTGAGCCGCGCAGCAAGCCGCCGTTCCCTGTCGAGGTCGGCCTCTTCGGAAAACCGACCGTGGTCAACAACGTCGAGACGCTGGTGAACGTACTGCCGATCATGCTGCACGGCGGCGCGGCGTTTGCGGCGATTGGTACAGCGGGCTCCACCGGCACCAAGATATTTTGTGTGTCCGGTTCGGTCACCAAGGCTGGTGCCTATGAAGTGCCATACGGCGCCACGTTGCGCGAGTTGATCGACCTTGCTGGTGGTGTGCCGGCAGGCCGGCTCCTGAAGGCAGTGCTTCTCGGTGGTGCTGCAGGCTCATTTGTGCGCGCCGACGAAATCGACTTCCCGCTCACGCTCGAAGGGGCGCGCGCACACAACACCACTCTTGGCTCGGGTGTGGTGATGGTTCTCGACGACACGGTTGATCTGCCCACATTCCTTCGCCGCATCGCCGCTTTCTTCCGTGATGAATCGTGCGGCCAATGCGTGCCATGCCGCGTCGGCACCGTTCGCCAAGAAGAAGCAATCATCCGCCTCACGCTTGGGACAAAAGGTAGCGCGGCCGTCGCTCACGACTTGGAGCTCGTGCGCGACGTCGGGCGAGCCATGCGAGATGCCTCGATCTGCGGCCTCGGGCAAACGGCGTCCAGCGCGATCGAGTCCGCGATCGACCGACTGGGACTGCTGCAATGAAAGGCACGCCATGACCTCCAC
>JAYTWP010000222.1:0-6089 GCA_043743395.1 Actinomycetota bacterium
CAGCGTGCGGCCGCAAAGCTCTTCCAGGACTTCGTGCAGACCCCTGAGAACCAGCAAAAGGTCCTCAAGTTCGGCTTCCGTCCCAACAATGTTGCTGTCCCGATCGGTGCTCCGATCACAGCAGCAAATGGGGTCGATCCGACGCAGCCACAATCCGAACTCCAGGTACCCGACTCGAAGGTCCTCGTCGGCGTGCTCAATGCATGGGCCGAGCAACGCAAGGAAGCCAACGTGTTGTTGGTACTCGACGTCAGTGGCAGCATGGGCGACCCGGTTGGCAGCGAGGGAAAAACCAAGCTCGACCTCGCGATCCAGGCGGCCGTGAATTCGCTCGACAAATTCAAGGATGGCGATCACGTCGGATTGTGGGTGTTCACCACCGATCTCGGCACGGACCGTGCCGATCACCTCGAGCTGGTGCCGAGCGCTCCGATGAGCCAGAACCGTGACCTGCTCCGCAAGGCGTTGCTCCAACAGCGGCCCCAGAACGGCACGCCGCTCTATGAGGTCACAAGCAAGGCGTACACCTCCGCACGTGACAACTTCGATCGTGACAAGATCAACGCTGTCGTCTTTCTCACCGACGGTCGCAACGACGACGACAACGCAAACAATGACCAGCAGCAGTACGACGACATGATCAAAACGCTCAGCACAGGCTCCGAGGGCAGCAACAACAAGCCGGTACGCGTCTTCACGATCAGTTACGGCGCCGATGCCGACACCGCCACGCTCAAGGCGATCGCCGAAGCTACCAATGCGGCGTACTATGACGCGAGCAATCCGGCAACCATCGACCAAGTGTTCACCAATGTGGTGTCAAACTTCTAGCGATACCCCATGGCCCGACAGAGTTTTCGCAACCGCTTCTTCACTCCACCGGTCGCGCGCGCCATCATGTCGCACTGGAGCATCCTGATCTTCGGAGTCGTCAGCGCTGCGACCATCGTCATTGGTGCTCCTGTGGCGGCAGCCTTCGCAGTCGGTGCGGCGGCCTACGGCGGTCGCGTGCTGGCCGCCGTACCACGTGGACCCAAGCGCGAGGACCGCATCGATCCGTTTGTCCTCAGCGAACCGTGGCGAAGCTATGTACAAGGCGCGCAGTCGGCCAAGCTCCGCTTCGATCGAACCGTCGCAGCGACGCGTAGTGGGCCCATTCGCGACAGGCTGAGCGAATTGTCGAGTCGCCTCGACGACGGCATCCGCGAATCGTGGCGTATCGCATCTCGAGGCGACGACATCGACGCCGCGATCGCCGAACTGAACACGACGCAGGCCTTGACCGAACTCGCCCAGCTCCGCGGCCAGGCCCACCAGCAAACCGCTGCATCGGTCGATATGCAGTCCACGATCACCTCGCTCGAGGCACAGATCGACTCCGCAGAACGAATGCAACAGGTGTCATCGTCAACGCGCGATCGACTACGACTGCTCGACGCTCGCTTCGACGAACTGGTGGCGCGGGCTGTGGAGGTGAGTGTCGGCAGTGCCGACAGTGGTGTGCTCGGCAACGATGTCGACGACTTGGTCACCGAGCTCGAAGGCCTCCGCCTCGCGATGGACGACACGCGACGCGCCGATGCTGGCGACACCGTGCCGACCGACGTCGCCAACATGTTGCAGCAGGGCCAGCAAACAACTCTCGCTCCCCAAGTCGCACCGCAGCCCGATCCAAAGCCGAGCACCGGTCGGTCGCATGAGTAGGCCCAAGTGAGGTCGCGCACGTGAGCAGGGCATGATCGCCTCGGTCCCGAGCGAGGGTCTCCTGCGATCCAACGTGGTCGTCGCCGTCGGCACCGCGATGTCGAGGCTGACCGGACTGATCCGGGTTGTCGTGTTCAGCGTCATTATCGGGCAAACAGCGTTGGCCGACGCCTACGACGGCGCGAACAACAGCCCCAACGCCGTGTACGAGTTGTTGCTGGGTGGCATTCTCTCTGCGAGTCTGGTTCCGCTCTTCACCAAGCAGGTCGAGCAAGACGACGACGAAGCAACGACCGCAGTGGTCACGGCGGCCGTTCTGGCACTCACCGCCATCACAGTGCTTGCGTTCCTTGCCGCCCCCTGGATCTTTCACCTCTTCTCGTTCAGCCCGCCGCACAGTATCGACGCGATCCAATACCGCAAGGTCGGCACCGCACTCGCGCGAATCTTCCTGATCCAGATCTTCTTCTACGGTCTGACGGCCTTGGGCGCCGCGCTGTTGAACGCACGACGCCGCTTTTTCGCCGCGGCGTGGTCACCGGTGCTGTCCAACCTCGTGATCATTATCAGTCTGCTACTCGTCCCCACTGTGGTTGATCACAAGAACATTCAGCTCGGCGAGGTACTCACCAACACCAGCCTTCGCCTCATGCTCGGTCTCGGCGCCACGATCGGCATCGCTGTGATGGCGCTCGCCCTCATACCGGCGCTCAAGGCAGCACAGGTGCCAATGCGGGTGAACGCGAACTTCCGTCATCCCGCGGTACGCAAACTCGTGCAGCTCTCCGGCTGGACGCTCGGCTACGCGATCGCCAACCAGGTTGCCGTGATCGTGGTGAAGAACCTCGCGCTCGGCTCGGGAGTCGGCCAGCAGGCCGCGTACACAGCAGCCTTCACGTTTTTCGTGCTTCCCCACGGCCTGCTCGCTGTTTCGATTGCGACCACGTTCGTTCCCGAGCTCTCACGCTTCGTCACCCGTCATGACAAGGCGGGCTTCCTGGAGCGATCCTCACTCGGCATTCGGATGGTGGCCCTCCTCACGCTGCCAGCCGGCTTCGGCTTGTTCGTGCTGCGCCGCTCGATCATCGGAGGCATCCTGCAACACGGCAGGCTGACTCCGCTGCAAGCGTTGAACACGAGCCGTGCGCTCGGAGGCTTTGCGATCGGCCTCGTCGGGTTCAGCGTCTACCTCTTCGTGCTCCGCGGGTTCTACGCACATCAGGATGCGCGAACCCCATTCATCATCAACCTGTTCGAGAACGCACTCAACATTCTGATCGCATGGGTGTTGGTCGGTCGCTACGGGGTTCTCGGTCTTGGTCTGTCCTTCGCGATCGCTTATCTGCTGAGTGCGGCACTCGCCCTTTTGGTGCTCAGCTACAAGGTTCCCGGTTTCGAACTGCGGCCCATCTACGAAAGTCTCTGGAGAATGCTGCTGTCGGCGATGATCATGGCCGAGGTCGTGTGGTGGGTCAGTCAGCGCGTCGGTGCCAATGCCGGAAATGGCGCGATTTCTCGTGCCGTGATCGGCACGATCCTCGGCACCGCGGTGTATGTCGGCGTGTTGTTGTTGCTGCAAGCACCAGAACTCGAGCTACTCCGCAAGCGTCTCATGCCGCGCGCGCACACACGCGAAAGCGCATAGGCTGAACTCATGTTCAGCGTCTTCAGCAAGTGGTGGAAGTACCTCACGGCCAAGCTCAATAAGGGCTTCAACGACAAGGCCGATCCAGCGATCCAACTCGAGCAAGCTCTGCGCGAGGCGCAAGACCAACATCGTCGCCTGAGAGAGCAAGCCGTCAACGTCATCGCTAATCAGAAGCAGAGCGAGCTGCGCCTGAACGCCAAACTCACCGAGCTCGAAAAGCTCAACGGCAACACGCGCCAAGCCCTCGTGATGGCAGCAGACGCCACGAAGGCGGGCGACCTCACCAAGGCAGCGCAGTACAACAGTGCTGCAGAGACAATCGCTGGCCAACTCATCCAGGTCGAAAAAGACGTCGAGGGCCTCAAGGCGTTGGTGATCAGTTCCACCCAGGCCTCCGATCAGGCCAAGGCAGCGGTCGCCCAGAACAGCCGAGTACTGCAGCAGAAGCTGGCTGAGAAGAACAAGCTCCTGTCACAGCTCGAACAAGCCAAGATGCAAGAGCAGATGAACAAGGCCATGACGCAGCTCAGCGAGACCGTCGGCGACGACGTACCCACGCTGGCAGAGGTGAGCGACAAGATCGAGGCCCGCTACGCCAAGGCCAAAGCGTCGTCAGAACTCAGCGACACCTCGGTCGAAAGCCGGATTCAGGAAGTGGAGATGGCCACTGCCAACGTCGAGGCGCAAACCCGGCTCAGCCAACTTCGCGAGGAGCTGGGTCTCGACGCAGTTGCGTCACCCGCGACCGCCCCCGCCGCGGTAGAGCAGCCCAAGCCCGCTAGCTAGCGAGTGCGTGATCTAGCCCGGTCGGCTAGTGAGGTAACAAGACCAGGTCATCGCGATGGATCACCTCGTGCGCCACTTGTGGCGGCAAGTCGCGAGTGCTGCGCCCCGAGTTGGCGCGAACAACCGCGGCCGATGACACAGCCATGCCCCGCGCGAACGCCACGCCTTCTGCATCACGCACCTCGATGGTGGAGCCCTCGTCGAAATCGCCGGCCACGCTCACAACTCCGGCCGGAAGCAACGACGTGCCCCGCTCGACCAGCGCCCGGTAGGCCCCCGCATCGACCGTGACGGAACCTTCGACCTGACTGGCGAAACCAATCCACAGCTTTCGAGCAGGGAGGCGTCGATCATTCGGAGCGAACGTGGTACCGACCGAGGTTCCATTGATTGCATCGATGAGCACGTTTGGTCGCAGCGCCTCAGCGATCACAGCGCGAACCCCTGACCAACTTGCAAGTCGCGCCGCCCACAGCTTGGATGCCATTCCACCGCTGCCGCGGTTGGAACCCGTTGCGCCGGCGCTGACTGCGAGCAATGGATCATCGGCAGGCACGTCGCGAATCAACTCCGCCGCTGGATTGTTACGCGGGTCAGCCGTGTAGAGGCCCGCCATGTCGGTGAGGAGTACCAACATGTCAGCACTCACGTTGTGCGCCACCAACGCAGCGATGCGGTCGTTGTCGCCGTAGCGGATCTCGTCGCTGGCCACCGTGTCGTTTTCGTTGACGATGGGTACGCAGCCCAACTCGAGCAAACGCACCAGTGTCTGGCGTGCATGCAAATACTGGCGCCGGTTGGCAAAGTCGTGCGGAACCAACAGCACTTGCGCAGCGACCAGCCCATGGCGGCCGAGCCCGTTGCTGTACTCGTGCATCAACCGAGGCTGGCCAGCAGCGGCGAGGGCCTGCAACGACAGCACATCAGAGGGTCGCGATGCCAGACCGAGCGCGGACACGCCCGCTGAGATGGCACCCGAACTGACGAAAATGACCTCATGACCTGCCTCGCGCAAGGTGGCGATCTGGTCGCAGAGAGACGCGATGACATCAACTTGGATGACGCCTGCCGAATTCGTGAGCGACGACGTGCCGACCTTGGCTACGACACGCATCTACAGGTCCGGTTCATACTCGAAGCTGAACTCACCGATCCACACAATGTCGCCTTCTTGTGCGCCGGCCCGGCTGAGCAGTCGGTCGACACCAAGCTTCTTCAAGCGTTCGTCGATCCAGTTCAACGCTTCGGGGGTGGTGACGTCGTTCAGCGCGACAACACGCTCGACATTTCGTCCACGCACGCGGAACTCGTTTTCGTTGATCCGCTCGACCACGGCGCCATCGACCTCTGGACGAATGATCACGATGCCTTCCTGCACCGGCAGCTCGAGCCGAGCTTTGTGGACAAGCGCAGCCATCTTGCCAACGAGTTCGCGCAACCCTTCGGTGGTGAAGGCGCTTATCCGCAGGCCATCCCACTCTGTGTCGGCGCCAACGTCGTTCTTCGTGCCGACCACGATGCGCGGCCGCTCGAGAAGCTCGGGTTCATAGTTACCCAACTCGCCTAGCAGGATCCGTTCTTGTTCGTCCGGCGAGACACCGTCGGACGAGTCGAGATCTACCAGCACGCACAACACTCGGGCACGCTCGATATGGCGGAGGAATTGATGGCCAAGCCCCTTGCCCTCACTCGCTCCTTCGATGAGCCCGGGGATGTCGGCGACAATGAACTCTGTCTCGCTGTCGATGCGTACCACACCAAGATGTGGCTCAAGCGTTGTGAATGGATACGCGGCAATCTTGGGTTTCGCGGCGCTGACACTACTGATCAGTGTGCTCTTGCCGGCATTGGGGAAGCCGACAAGGGCGACATCGGCCATCAGCTTGAGGTCGAGCTTGAGCCAATGATCCTCGCCGTGCTCGCCCTGTTCGGCGTAGTTCGGGGCACGGCG
>JAYTWP010000223.1:0-5638 GCA_043743395.1 Actinomycetota bacterium
GTTGTCCGAAGGCGATCGACTCGGCGATCTCGTCCATGGCGTCGACCACGCGGTACAGATCGGCCGTTCCGATTCGTACGCCGCCTGGGTTCAACGTGGCATCGGAACGACCATGAATGACCACGCCGCCATGAGCAGTCCAGGAGGCAAAGTCACCGTGAGCCCATACACCCTCGAACCGGTTGTAATAGGTGGCCCGGTATCGGGGTCCGTCGGCGCCAAATGGTTCGTCGTTCCACAGGCCGAGGGGCTGCGAAGGAAACGGACGCGTGCAGACAAGCTCGCCAGGACCGTCGCCCGGACCGAGAGATTTACCGGCATCATCAACGAACTCGACGGCCATACCGAGCGACGGCGCCTGGATCTCGCCCGAATAGACGGGCTGTGTCGGTACACCGCCGACGAAACTTGCACAGAGATCCGTGCCGCCGGAGATGGACGCCAGATGGACATCGGATTTAACGCGCCTGTAGATGTAATCGAATCCACGGGGTGAGAGCGGCGAGCCGGTCGAGCAGATCGTGCGCAGCGCCGTGAGATCGTGGCTACCCGCGATATCGGGGTCGTTGGCGACAAGTCCGTCGATGAACTTGGCCGACACGCCGAGCAACGTGAGCCTCTCCGCTGAAGCAATCTCGAACAGGCGGTGTTGCGTTGGATGCATCGGCGATCCGTCGTAGACGATCACCGTGGCACCAGTGGCCAGCACGGACGCGAGCCAGTTCCACATCATCCAACCGGTGGTGGTGTAGTACATCACGGCATCACCCTCGCGAATGTCGCACTGCAAACGATGCTCCTTGGCGTGCATCAGCAAGACACCACCAGCTCGATGGACGATGCACTTCGGCTTGCCCGTGGTGCCAGAGCTGAACAGCACGTACCAGGGCTGATCGAACGGCAACTGCTCGAACTCGAGGACTGCACCGGCATGTGTCTCGAGCACCTGTGCCCATGGCACGAAGTTGTCGACGTCGTCGACGTGGTCGGACTTATCGGACTCGTCAGCCGTGGCGTTGAGGCCGCCGACGATCACGCGCAGGCGTACGGTCGGCAGGCCAGCGGCAATCTCGACAAGCTTGGCGCGGGTGTCGAGCCGCTTGCCGCCATACGAGTATCCCGCGCAGCCAACGAGAACCACCGGTTCGATCTGGCCGAAGCGGTCGAGTACCGCCGTCACACCGAAATCGGGAGAAGCCGATGCGAAGGCCGCGCCGATTGATGCCGCGGCCAACATTACGATGATTGCCTCTGGACCATTGGGCACCAAGGCAGCCACACGATCGCCGGCGACGACTCCGGCGCCACGCAACGCCTGCGCAAACGCGGCAACGTCGGAGCGAAGTTCACCAGCAGACATCGAGCGGTCGAATCCGGCCTCGGTGTACGCAACGATCGCAGGACGATCGCTTGGTAAGTGGGCCAACAGATTCTCAGCGACATTGAGGCGGGCGTTCGGGAAGAAACGTGCAGCAGCCAGATTGGGGTGCGGTCGCAGCACCTCGGTGCCGGGGTTGCCGATGATTGCGCACTCGCGCCAGATCGCCGACCAGAACGCGTCTGGCTGGTCCACCGACCAACGATGCAGCGTGGCGTAATCCATTGGATCGATGTTGACGGCCCGCGCGAAGTGGGCGAGGTTCGTACCGAGAGCGCGCTCGGGGCTCGGAGTCCACAGCGCACCAGACGTCGACGAATCTGTCACGCCGCCAAGCTACGCGGTCGCAGTAGGGTCGCGGAAATGTCAGTCGTTACGCGAACAGACCTCGGTGGCGTTGCGAGCGATGGCTCCACTGACCCGTTGCTCAGCCTCGTCCACCTCACCGATCTTCACGTGCTTGACGCCGCATCACCAGCGCGAGCCGAATGGGTCGAACTCGAAGCACACGATCCGGCATTTCGTCCGCTGCTGCACATGCATCGGCCCTACGACACGCTCACTGCATGGGCCGTGCAGGCCCACGTCGAACGCATCCGGTCGAACCCCGTTGCTCCTCTGTCTGGCAGACCGTTCGATCTCGCTGTGTCCACCGGCGACAACATCGACAATGGCCAGCGCAACGAGCTCGATGCATACCTTGCACTCATGGCAGGCGGACATGTGAGCCTCAGCGCCGTCGGTAGTGCACAGGACACGTCGACGCGAGCATTCGAGGGCGCATGGCCGTACTGGTGCCCCGACGGATCCCTGCCCGATCCCTGCCAAGAGCGCGGCTTTCCGATTGTCCCCGATTTCATCGAGCGCGTGAGCGCATCGGTGCACTCGCGTGGGTTTGACATTCCCTGGACCAGCGTGCCCGGCAATCACGACCTCATGCGGCAGGGCACCGCACTGACCAATCCGACCATCGAGCACATCGCGGTCGGCAGCGCCAAGTCACTCGTGCGCCCGGCGGGCTTTGACGCGGAGGACCCGATCGCGCTCTACCTGGATCAGCCCGAGGCCTTCTCACGCGGCGCGACATACCCCATCGAGGCGAACCCCGATCGCCGCGGTATCGATCGTCGCGAGTGGATCGAGGCCCACATACAGCGGGGCGCGCTCGGCTACTCGCGCAACAACGTCGAGCGCGGCAGTTGCGACACGATCATCGACACCGAGCACGTTCGACTCGTGCTCCTCGACACCAACCATCCGGATGGTGATTACCAGGGCAGCATCGGACTGCAGCAACTTGCTTGGCTCGACGAGCGTCTCACCGAAGTCGACAACCAGCCCAACCGTTTGGCAATTCTGATCAGTCACCACGGTGCCGACACGCTCATCAACGACCGCGGCCACGACCCTGATCGACGTCTCGCCGACGACATGATCAGTGTGGTCCATCGCCATCCCTGCGTTGTGGCCTGGCTCGTGGGTCATCGACACATCAACCGCATCGAACCTCGCCCGGGAGCAAGCGGCGGTTTTTGGGAGATCACGACGTCGTCGATCATCGATTGGCCATCGCAGACACGCGCGATCGAGGTGCTCCGCCATCGTGACGGCTCGATCGAGTTAGCGTGCACACTGCTCGACCATCATGACAGCGCAGACGGTCTCGCTACGTTGCACCGAGATCTCGCGCTTCGTTTCCGGGCACCCAAAGTGGCGACGCGAATGGCCGGACGCGACATCGATGGCGACGTGCGGCTCGTGCTACCGCAGCGTTGAACTGTCCTGGGCAACACGGCGTTCACGCATCGCCCGTTCGAGCATGCGCAACCGCGAGTGCAGTTCATCTCGTTCCGTGTAACAACCACGCAAGTGCCGGCGACCACCGACCTCGGTGAATTCGCTCCGTGCGTGCAAGGCCCGACGGTTGTCGAACGCGATGAGGTCGCCGGGTTCGAATCGGAATCGCAGTTGTAGGTCTGTTCGATATGTCGTTTCGAACAACCGTCGATACGCGTTGTATGCGGACTCGACCTGTTCGAACGGCACGTCGAGTGGCGCGCGCAGCCAGTTGCCCACGCGCATCTCGGTCACCGTGCCGTCCGGGGCAGTCACGATGACCGGCGACCGCCAGCGGTAGTCGGTGGTGGTCGCCCGATTCGACCAACTCCACGGGACCGTGGTGAGGATCTCGTAATCGTTCGGCGATTCCGCACGCAACAGTTCTGCGATACGAAAGCCGTCCACGAGAATGCTGTCGCCACCAATCGCTTCGTTCGCGATGCAATGCAGGAACTGGAGCCCGGGCTGGTATTCGCGGGTTGGGAGATCGACGTGCGGAGGCAGCGGCAGCGCTGTGTTGGCGTTCGTGACCGGATTCGGCTCGCTCCACACGTCCCACAACACGCCGAAGTTCGTCTCACGGATGATGCCGATACGGCCAGCAACCTCGCCAATCGCCTCATCGGTGCACGGCACATTGCGTAACCGAGTCACCCCGTACCTGCGTAGCGCGACGAGCCACTCATAGAGCGCGGCGTCATCAGTGAGCACCGCCGGGCCATCAAATGTCGGCGGCACGGACCACGTGGATCCATCCCACGTGGTCGTGAGTGCGACGCGCTCGGCTCGGGCCTGCGCGCTGTAGCAGTTACTTCGCAACCATCCAGCGTGAAATTCGCTGGAGTGACCGTCGTTGGACCACACGACCACCAAGGAACCGTCGCCCGCCAGCGAGACCGCTACCGGATGCACGCTTGGCGGCACCGCGACGAGCTCGAAGGTCTGTTCCTTGGTGCCCTGATGCACACATTCTGGGCAGGGACAATTGTCTCGCAGCCAAATGTTGTGGAAGCGGCTGACCCGCGAGTCGGACCATGTGAGCTCGACCCATGACGGGCCGATCTCTGTCGAACGAATACTGAAATCGATGGGATAGCTGTCGAAATCGGGGGTGATAGCCATGGTCAACCGGACTCTCCTTGTGTGGCTCCACGCCGAGCGTGCGGGTACGCGACAGCCCGTCGTCTCGCGACCACGACCATAGCGCGCCGATTTTGAACGACGTGTAACGTTCGATTCGCCAGACGGCGTCTTCCCGACAGGTGGTGGCAACCTTTGCCCCGCCGGGGAGCGCGCCAGCAAACAAGGAAGTGACCGATGAACTGGGATGTATTTGTGACCTGTGCCATCACTGGCGCAGGCGACACGACGGCCAAAAGCCCACATGTGCCCGTCACCCCGCAACAGATCGCGGAGTCGGCCATCGAGGCCGCACGCGCCGGAGCGGCTGTGGTGCATATTCATGTCCGCAATCCCGAAACGGGCGTCGGCGTCCGCGACACCGAACTCTACGCAGAGGTCGTCGAGCGCGTGCGGGCTGCCGACATCGACGTCGTGGTCAACCTCACTGCCGGCATGGGCGGCGACCTCGTGCTCGGCTCAGCCGAAAACCCACTACCACCGAGTCAGGACGGCACGGATATGGCCGGCGCCACCGAGCGGCTGAAGCACGTGCGTGCGATTCTGCCTGAGATCTGCACGCTCGATTGCGGCACGATGAATTTCGCATCCGGTGGTGACTACATCATGGTCAACTCTCCAAGCATCCTGCGCGAGATGGCCCGCCAAGTGCAAGAACTCGGCGTTCGTCCCGAACTTGAGGTCTTCGACACCGGTCACCTCGTGATGGTCAAGGAAATGATCCGTGACGGCCTCCTCGACGACCCGGTGATGGTGCAGTTGTGCATGGGCATCGCCTACGGAGCCCCTGACGACGTCACCTCGTTGATGGCGATGGTGAACTTGGTGCCTGCCGGCGCCGTCTACTCCGCGTTCTCCATCGGCCGGATGCAGATCCCCTATGTGGCCATGGCAGCACTTGCCGGCGGCAACGTGCGCGTCGGCCTCGAGGACAACCTCTATCTCGGTCCTGGGCAAATGGCCACCAATGCGCAGCTCGTCTCGCGCGCCGTCGACATTTTGACCAACATGAATGTCAAGGTCATGTCGGCTCAAGCCGTCCGCGACAAGCTCAAACTGGTGAAGCGGTGAGCCCTATCCCGGGTCTTGCCCATGTTGGTCTGCTTGGTGGCGGAGTCATCGGCGGCGGATGGGCGGCACGGTTCTTGCTGAACGGTGTCGACGTCACGTTGTACGACCCGGATCCTGACGCTCCACGCAAAGTGGGTGAGGTCATCGCCCATGCTCGTCGTTCGTACGCAAAACTCACCATGGCGCCCCTCCCCCAAGAAGGCTCGTTGC
>JAYTWP010000224.1:0-3809 GCA_043743395.1 Actinomycetota bacterium
CATGCGTTGGACGTGTGCGGTGGGTGCGATGGCACGCACGACCATCTCGGCTCGCCCGACCGAGCGCACGTCGGTACTAATCACCAGCACACGGTCGGCAATGAGCAGCGTCGCCCGTGCGCGGTCGGTGATCAGGCCAGGGTCGCCGGGGCCGACGCCAACGCCGACAAGCGCTGGTCGGGGGTGGCCGACGATCGAACCGGTACCGGTGGCCGCCGGCGTGTCGGAGACCGCGAGGAGTCGTTCGATGGCGTGGCGGATCAGATCGGCCTCGGACCGACCTGTGCGGGCGGCAAGGGCGGCGAGCTGCTGCTTCAGTTCGTCCGGGAGATAGATCGACGACTTGTGCACGATCGGACTCTAGCCGGTATAGGGCAGACGTAGGGTAGAGCAGCTTGCGACGAATGCACTGGCGACGTCGGGGCGTGCGCCGAGGTGGCTGTGCAGGTACGACGCGAACAGTCGCTGGTCCCCGAAGCCGCCAGTACCGGTTCCGTGGCGTCCGACGATAGAGAGCAGGTCACCTGGCGGGTCGGTGGCCGAGTAGTGGAACTCGTGCCCACGCAGGACGGTTCCAGCTGGACCGAGCGGTGTGGGGATGGTGGCCGTGGCGGTGCGGTAGCCGAGCGTGAGCCGTTCGGTCATCGCCGAGCGTGCGTCGATCACGCCCGCCATTGGGTTGCCGTCAAGTTCTTTGCACAGCCACAGCAGGCCGCCGCATTCGGCCCAGGTGACCAGTCCGTCAGCGATGCGGTTGCGCACGTCGGCCAACAGCGTGGTGTTGGCGCTGAGTTCGGGTGCGAACACTTCGGGGAAGCCGCCGCCGGCGACGAGACCGACGACGCCCGTCGGAAGGCAAGGGGTGCTGCACGGGTCGAACGGAACGAGTTCCGCGCCGGCCGCTCGGAGAGCTTCGAGGTTGTCGGGATAGGTGAAGCTGAATGCCGGTCCGGCCGCGAGGCCAATGCGAACAGGAGCGCCTGCGATGGGTGACGGCATCTCGGGCAGGATGGTCGAGGTGGCGGGCGCCGTGGCCGCGAGAGCGGCAATGGCCGCGAGATCGCATCGTTGTGTGATGAGATCCGCAAGCAGTTCGACCGATGTGGCGACTTCGGCGCCGTGCTCGGCGATCGGGACGAGGCCGAGGTGGCGATCGCGCCACACCAATCGATCGTCACGCAGCAGCACCCCGAGCACCGGGATGCCTAAGGGGGCGATTGCGTCGCGAAGGAGCGTCTCGTGACCAGGGCTCCCCACTCGGTTGAGGATCACGCCGGCGACATCGACGCGCGGGTCGTGGGTGGCGAAGCCGTGCACGAGTGCCGCGACCGACTGGCTCATCGAGGCTGCGTCGACGACCAGAATCACGGGTGCGTCGAGCGCGACGGCAACATCGGCCGTGGACGATGGCGTGCCGTCGCCGGCGCCGTCGAAGAGGCCCATCACGCCTTCGACGACAAGCAGATCGACGCCGTCGCCGGCCCGGGCTGCCAGCGGTGCGATGGCATCGAGGCCGCTCATCCAGATGTCGAGGTTGCGAGACGGCCGCCCAACAGCAACTGAGTGATAGCCCGGGTCGATGAAGTCTGGCCCGACTTTGGCGGCGCCGACGCGATGCCCTGCGCGGCGCAGCGCTGCCATCAATCCGGTGGCGACGGTGGTCTTGCCGACTCCTGAGTGGGTGCCTGCAATCACGATCCGCGGTGCAAGGGTGGGCACGGTCAGTACTCGATGCCCTTGCGGGCGCCGATGCCTTGGTCCATGGCGTGTTTGATCTTGGTCATCTCGGTGACGGTGTCGGCGATCTCGATCAACTCCGGCGCGGCATAGCGGCCGGTCATCACTACGTTCGTACGCGATGGCCGGTTGGCGATCACCGCAACAAGATCCTCCACGGGCATCCACCCGTATTTCACGATGTACGTGGCCTCATCGAGGATCACCATGTCGTAGTTCCCACTGGAGATGCGTTCGGCAGCGACTTCCCACGCATGTCGGCCCTTCGCTGCGGTCTCGTCCAGATCGGTCGACTCCCAGGTGAAGCCGTCACCGAGGGTGAACCACTCGATTCCCAGGTGCTCGGCCAACTTGCGCTCGCCGACCTTCCACTTCTCGCTCTTCATGAACTGCACGACGCATACCGTCCACCCGCGGGCCCAGCTACGAGCCATCACGCCCATCGAGGCTGAGGTCTTGCCCTTGCCGGTACCAGTGTTGATCAGAAAGCGCGACGCCTGAGCCATCGGGCGAGCGTAGCAACACCCGGTCAACGTAGGGCAGTCTGCCCTACGTGACTGATAGGTTCGTGGCGTGACGACGTTCGAACCCCACCCAGGGCGAGCGCACACGCGGGGTTGGTGCCCAGGTGTGCTCGACCCGATGGAGACCGGAGATGGCTGGTTGCTACGTGTCCGCGTCCCTGGTGGGACGGTCACACCATCGGTGCTGTGCACGGTGGCCAACGTCGCTGCCGAGTGCGGCTCGGGGATCATCGACGTGACGTCCCGCGCAAATCTGCAGATCCGCGGTGTCAGCGCCGATCTTGTCGACGCCGCGGCTCGAGCCCTCGTCGATGCTCGGCTGGCACTCAAGGACGCGCGTGCCGATGCATTGCGCGCCGTGGTGGCCAGTCCGCTGGCAGGGCACGACCCCCGAGCGCAGGCGCAACACGACGTGGCGACGGTGGTCGAAGCGATCGTGTCGAGATTGACTTCGATGATCGTTGGGGCAGTGCCGAGCAAGTTCGGTGTCGTGGTCGACGATCGAGGGGCATGGAACCTCGAAGGTCTTGATGCCGATGTCCGCCTGCTGGCACACGGGGCAGGTTGGTCGGTCATGCTGCGCGGAGTCGACGAGCCGATCGGCTGGACCAGCGAACCGGTCGAAGCGGTGGCAACCGCGACCCAGCTGTGCGTGGACCACGAGCGGCGGATGGACGGGGTCATCGGAGCGATCGGCTGGCATGCACTTCCCGCCCTGCTCGGGGTGCAAACCGTGTCGGGCCCATCGTCGACCAGCAGGCCACGGCCACACAACTCGATGGGCCGGATGCTCGGCCTGTTCGAACACACCGATCTCGAACGGTGCAACGTCATCGCAGCGCCGTTTCTCGGACGCATCACTGCCGATGAGTTGACAGAGATCTCCCGCCTCGCCGGCCGCCACGGCGCCGACCTTCGGCTCTCGACGGATCATTCGTTTGCGTTCTGCGGTGTCGCCAAGGCAGACGCACCGGCGCTCGTCGACAATCTCCGGGCGCTTGGCCTCGCTGTCCAGGCGGGCGATGCGAGCGCGTCGGTGTCGGCATGCGTGGGATCGCGTGGGTGCGCCGCGGCGTGTGCGGACACCTGGTTGGCGGCGTCTCGGATCGCAGCGGCAGAACCGGCGCCCGGGCGAATCCATCTCTCCGCATGCGCCAAGAGTTGCGGCGCTCCGACGGGCATTCAGCATCTCGTCGCCGACGACACCGGGGTGTTCCGATGAGACTCGGCTATGAACGCGACGGGGCAGCGATCTACACGGCGTCGTTCGCGACGATCCGTCGCGAGGCGGACTTGTCGTCGATCGCACCCGAGTTGGAAACAACTGCTGTACGCATCATCCACGCCTGCGGCGATGTCGACATCGTTCGCCACATCCAGGCGTCGCCTGACTTCGTGGCCTCCGCACGGTCGGCCCTCGATGCCGGAAAGACAATCTGGTGCGACTCGAACATGGTCGCCCACGGGATCACCCGCACCCGGCTCCCTGCCCACAACCACGTGCGTTGCAGCCTGCGTGACGAGGGCATCGCCGAGGCCGCGACCGCC
>JAYTWP010000225.1:0-5949 GCA_043743395.1 Actinomycetota bacterium
TCACCATCGGTGATCATGATGATCTGCTTCGTGCCGGTCTGGCGCGACAGCAGTTTGCGGGCGAGCATGAATGCGTGCTGCATGTTTGTGCCGTACGCGAAGTCCCAGCTGACCTCAGGCAGTTGCTCGGCTGTGATGACTCGGGCAACCTCACCGAAGCCGACGAGACCCATGTAGTCACGCGGGAACTGCGAGGTGATCAGCGAGTGCAGCGCCATCGCCACCTTCTTCGCAGGGAGGAAGTTGTCACGCATGGGCATGCTCATCGACAGGTCGAGCATCAGCACGGTGGACGATTTCGTGATGTGCTCGGTGCGCTCGATCTCGAAATCGTCGGGGGACAGATGCACCGGAGTGCCGGCACCACCACGACGAATCGCGTTGCGCAGCGTGCGCTGCAGGTCGAGATTGAACGGATCTCCGTATTCGTACGGCTTGGTCTCGTAGGTGCGCTCGTGTCCCTGACCGAAGCGATCCATCTGATGCTGGCCGGCCTTGTCCTTGGTGAGTTTGCTGTAGAGGTCGCGCAGCGCGTTCGAGCCGATCTTGCGCAAGCCCTTCGGAGTGAGTTCGAGCCGACCCTCTTTGTTCTGGATGAGGCCGGCGTCTTCGAGCGTCTTGGCGAGTTCGGCGAGGCGGGCGAGTGACTTCGCGGCATCGTCGCCCATCAGGTCGCGCACACGATCCATATCGGCTTCGGCCAACGCGCCAGGACTGGTGGCATTGCGGAGCAGGTTCTCGAGTTGATCGAGTTCACCAAGTTCTTGCATCGTCTGCATCGCTTGGCCGAAACCCATCGGGTCTTGGCCCTGCATGTCGTAGCTGCGATTCCAGTTCATGCTCGGGAACATGCTGCGCAGGTTCTGGCCGAGCTGATCCATCTGCCAACGCAGGTCCATGTCTTCCATGAGTTGATCGCTGAGCTGTTGCATCTGCGCCTGTTGCTCAGGCGTCATCGAGTTCATCATCGCCTGCATCGCCGCCATGCGCTGCGCCACGATCTCGAGGAGTTCCTCAAGGCTTTGCGGATTCTCGGGGAAGAAATCGCCGAACTTCTCCATGAAGTCTTCGAAGCCGGGGTCTTCGCCGCGCTGCTGCTTCTCGAGCATTTCGTTGAGACCGGCGAGCATGTCCTTCATGTGCTGCATGTCTTCGGGAGACATGTTCTGCATCTCGCCGCTCATCTGATCGACGGCTTGCTGCATGAGCTGCTGACGCAATTTGTCCATCAGTTCCTCGAAGCGCTGCCGAGCCTCGGCCGACTCGAAGTCGTATGCCTCGAGTTCGCGGACCTTGCCGGCGAGATCGTCGGGCAACATGTCGAGTCGGAAGTTGCGTTCGTCTGCACTCTGACGCGCTGTCTCGGCGCGCCGTTCATCACCGCTCGCCTCCGCTGCGTTCTTCGCGTTCTCGATGGCGTGACGCTCTTCATCGACGATGTCGTCGAGTGCATCTGCAATTTCCTGGAACACGCCACCGAGGTCGCCTCGATCGAGGCGCTCTTGACGCTCGGCACGCAGCTTCTCCATGATCTCGCGCAGTCCCTGCAGTCGATCACCATTACGGTCACGCAAGCCCTCTTGCATCATCCGTCTGAGCGCACTGTTGACGTCGCCGTGGTACAACAAATCGTCGGTCATGGCGTCGAAGAGGGTCTCCGCGTCCAGCTCGAAACCCTTTTGCGTGCCATCCCAACGCGAATAGGTGAAGCGTGCAGCCATGTTCGGCACGCTAGCCTGCCAATGTCATGCGTGTCCCCCGCACCTTCGCCTTTGTCGACCTTTCTGGGTTCACGAACTACACCGCCGCTTTCGGCGACGACGCTGCCGGACGAATTCTCAGTGCGTTTCGTGCAATTGCGCGCGACGTCGCCAGTGCCCGCGGCGTGCGTATCGCCAAGTGGCTGGGCGACGGCTGCATGATCGTGGCAATGAACCAGATCGACTGTGTGGCTTTCGCGATAGATCTCGAAGCGAAAGCATCCGAGGTCTGCACGCCCTTATCACTCCGGGTCGGCATCGCCACGGGGCACGCCCTTTTGTTCGAGGGCGACGACTACGTCGGATCTGCGGTCAATCTGGCAGCTCGGCTCTGCGACGCTGCTGGACCATTCGAGATCCTCATCCCGTCCATGCAACTCGAGCGCCTCCCCGAAGGTATCCATGCAACGCCACAAGGGTCGCTCGAACTCCGCGGCTTCCCCGGCCCGATCGAGGTTTTCGAGCTCAGCGGCGAGCTGACAGAGAGTGCCCGTCAGGACACCAGCGAACTCTGGACTCGCGCCCCCTTCGGCCTCTAGTGCCGGACGCAACATCTACATCGCCTTCTCGTGGCGTCGCCATTCCTGCCTCGCATCTCGACCGTCTACGTCTTCACGAAGATGTCGCGCTCGTCGCTGAACTCGGCGCGAAGACCCTCCGAATCGGCATCGATTGGGCGTGGATGCAGCCGAGCGCCGGGGTCATCGATGGTGATGCCGCCGAGTTCTACCTCGGTGCGGCGCAGGTTGCACGAGCAAACAACATCGAGTTGCAGTTCACGTTGCTCGAGCGCAACGTTCCGAAGTGGTTCGACAACGACGGCGGCTTTGCCGATGCGAAGTGGGCCGGTCACTGGTGGCCCCGTTGGGTAGAGGCGTGTGCAGACACCTTCGGCGACAGCATTGCCGGATGGGTACCCATCGACCACCCGCTCGCCATCGCGAATCGTCTGTTCCCCGACGACCCGCGTCGCCACGGCGAGGTGCTCGACACCGTGATCACCGCGTGGCGCGATGCGTGGCGAATCCTTCGCGGAGGACCACCGGTGATCACGTCGTTCGGGGTCGAGATCGTGCGACCGGTCGATCAGACGATCCCGGCCGAGCATGCTGCGAAGCGCCTCGATCAGATTCGTTGGCGACTTTGGCTGCAGGCACTGCGTGACGGCGTGGTGAGCATTCCAGGGCGGGCCGATTTGGAAGTGGCCGACCTCGCCGGGTCCTGCGACGTCCTTGGGATCACACTGCGCCACGAACGCGATGCGCTGGGGCTACTGCACCGCGCCGCCGAGCAAGGCATCGACCGACCGATGACTGCCACCCTGTTGTTGCCGCCCGGAACCGACGCAGATCGAGAGTTGATCCTTGAGCGGTATCTGCGGCAGACAACCGAAGCCGCCACCGCGATACCGCTGAAATCGATTGCGGTGAGCCCGGCCGTGGATGCCACCGAGTCAGACCAGGATCACGGCATCATTAGCCGCGATCGCGACCTGAAAGATAGCGGTCGCCTGTACTTCGGTATCAGCGAATAGAGGCCGCCACCGGAGAATCGTGCTCGTGGCTCAGCGGCCCCGGTAGGTGGCGCGGGACCCAGCAGAGTCCTTGTTCAATCGCTTCGACAGGTGCAAACCTTCGAGTACGAATTCCACCGCTGCAGCCAGCGCCGCCGGCGATTCGTCACCGCCGGCGAGCGACAGCACGGGTGCACGCAACGCCGGGACTGCCTCGAGCAGCGCAACTTCATCGGCAGAGGCGATGTCCTCGCCTGTGTGGGCAACGATGCCCTCTTCGAACGCGGCGACGACATCGCGAACCTGATCTGGCGTGACGCGTTGCTTGTAGACGGTGAGCACCGCAGCGCGCACGAGGTTCTCGAGGATCGCGCCTTCACGTCCGTCCTCGAGCGATTCGATTTCGATCTTGCCTGAAGTCGACGCGGCAATTGCACCAAGGTCGCAGATGCGCGGCACGACTTCGCGTTCTCCGGCGCGCAGCGCGCGCCGCAACGCGTTGGCGGCAAGTACTTCGCTGTTGCTGACCGAGAGTCGCACCGACACGCCACTGCGCTGGTTCACCTGGCTACTGCTTCGCGCAAGATGGCTGAGGGTGGCGATGACTTCTTCCATGTAGTCGGGGACTCGAACGTTGACGTCGCCGACACTGGCGCTACGAGCTTCCTGACGCATGATCGCCACTTCGGTATCGATCTCGAGCGGGTAGTGCGTGCGAATCTGGCTTCCGAAACGATCCTTGAGTGGTGTGATGATCCGTCCGCGGTTGGTGTAGTCATCGGGGTTGGCCGACGCGACCAACATCACATCGAGCGGCAGCCTGATCTTGTAACCGCGCACCTGGACGTCGCGTTCTTCGAGCACGTTGAGCAGACCAACCTGGATGCGCTCGGCAAGGTCGGGGATCTCGTTGATCGCGAAGATGCCTCGGTTCGTACGCGGCACGAGGCCGTAGTGCAGCGTGAGTTCGTCGCTGAGATACCGCCCCTCGGCGACCTTGATGGGGTCGACCTCACCGATGAGATCGGCGATCGAGGTGTCGGGCGTCGCCAGCTTTTCGCCGTATCGATCGGACCGGTGGACCCACGTGATCGGTGTGCCATCGCCCTTTTCGGCAACGAGATCGCGGGCATGCTTGGACACCGGGGCGTAGGGATCATCGTTGATCTCACTACCGGCAACGATGGGCATCCATTCATCGAGCAAACCAGTGAGCGAACGGATGATGCGCGTCTTGGCCTGGCCCCGCTCGCCGAGAAAGATCACGTCGTGGCCAGCCAACAGGGCATTTTCGAGCTGCGGCATGACGGTCTCTTCGTAGCCCATGACACCCTGGAACAGCGCCTCTCCTGCCGCGATCTTGACGACGGCGTTACGGCGAATTTCTTCCTTCACGGGCCTCGACTGCCAGCCGGAAGCCTTGAGTTCTCCAAGAGTTGTTGCCATCTGAGCCATGGACGAAACCTAGCGAAGTTTCGACCGACACGCTCAGGCGTGCTCGCGGCTCTCCCAGCAGCGCCCCATTAGGCTGGCCGGAATGGATCTCAGCGGTACGTGGCGGGCGGCAGCAGCCGACGATCAACTCCGACGAATCGGTGTCGGAATGCACTACGACGATTCAGCATGGGCCTCCATCGAGATTCCCGGGCATTGGAGAACCACCCCCGAGTTCGCAGACGCTGATGGGCCGCTGCTGTTCCGCACCAACTTCACACTCGATCAGCCGAGCGCGGGCCAGCGCTCGTGGATCGTGCTCGATGGCATCTTCTATCAGGCCGACGTCTGGCTCGACGGCGCCTACCTCGGTGACCCAGAGGGCTACTTCTTCCCACACTCGTTCGATGTTTCATCGTTGATCCGGCTGGGCGACGAGCATGTGCTCGCCGTCGAAGTGGCGTGCACTCCACAGAAGTCGCACCGAGGCCGACACAACATCACCGGAGTGATGCAACAGTGGGACGCGGCGGACCCCACGTGGAATCCAGGTGGGTTGTGGAGATCCCTCCGCGTGGAGACCACCGGACCCGTCCGCCTCGATCGGCTTCGCGTTTTGTGCCGCGATGTCAATGAAGCCCGCGCCCATTTGCGGCTGCATGGACGGCTCGACAGTGACGCGCCGCGTTCGGTGCGCATCCGCACCACGGTCGACGGCGTCGTGACCGCGGAGATCGAACAATCGTTGGCCCGCGGCACGAACGCAGTCGACTGGAACATCGATGTCGACAATCCTCGACTGTGGTGGCCGTTGTCGCTCGGCGCACAAGAGCTCACCGACGTACAGGTCGACGTGTTGATCGATGGAGTCATCAGCCATACGCGTCGAGTTCGCACGGGCATGCGCGAGGTCGCGATGCAGGATTGGGTGTGGTCGATCAACGGTGAACGGCTCTACTTGAAAGGCGCCAACCTCGCCCCGACACGACTCGATCTCGCTGGCGTTGACGCGAAGACATTTCGTCGGGACATCGAGCTCGCGCGAGACGCAGGGCTCGATCTCCTCCGCGTACATGGCCACATCGCGCCGCCAGCCCTCTACGACGCCGCCGATGAGTTGGGCATGCTGTTGTGGCAGGACTTCCCCCTGCAATGGTCCTATGCACGCGACGTTCGACGCCGCGCTGTCACCCAAGCGCAAGAGGCGGTGTTCGAGCTCGGTCATCATCCCTCGATCATCAC